>JAKARG010000263.1 GCA_021819345.1 Actinomycetes bacterium
ATCTCACCGAGTCCACCGACGGCTACACCGGGACCCTGCCGGTGCAGCTTGCCGAGCTGCTCGGCCTGCCGTCGGTGAGCTTCGCCAAGCGGCTGGAGGTGGCCGGGGGGATGGCCCGGGTGGAGCGCCAGACCGAGTTCGGCTACGACGAGATCGAGGTGCCCCTGCCCGCAGTGGTCACGGTCACTGCCGGCGTGGTGGAGCCCCGCTACCCGTCGTTCAAGGGGATCATGGCGGCGAAGAACAAGCCGGTCGAGCAGCTCTGCCTCGCCGACCTCGGCATCGACCCGTCCGAGGTGGGGGCCGCCGGCGCTCGCGAGGAGGTCGTCTCGGTGGTCGACGCCGAGGCGCGCCAGGCAGGCGAGATCGTCCTCGACGAAGGGGACGCCCACGAGCGCATCGTCGCCTACCTAGAGGCGCTCAAGGTCATATAGGAGGTAGCTGCAAGTGTCGATCGCAAGCGCGTGGGTGGTCGTCGATCGCCAGGGGGACCGGGTGGCCCCGCTCTCCTTGGAGCTGCTCACCAAGGGGAAAGACCTCGCCGCGCGCGTCGAGGGCGTGACGTGGGGTGATGCCGAGGTGCTCGCCGCCCAGTGCGGGGCGTACGGGGCGAGCGTCCTCCACAGCGTCGGCGACCTCGGCGGGGGCTTGCCCGGACCGGCGGTCGCGGCCGCGATGGCCGAGCGCGTCCGCTCGGGGGAGGCGCCCGACGCAGTGCTCATCCCGCACAACTACGACGGTCGTGACATCGCAGCTCGGTTGTCCGCCCGCCTCGATCGACCCGTCCTCACCAACGTCGTCGGCCTGGTCGACGAGGGGGGGCTGCGCGCCGAGCACGCGGTCTTCGGTGGGAGCCAGATCCTCTCGGCGCGCTTCACCGGCCCGGGTCCGGGGATCTTCGTGGTGCGGACCAAGGCCTTCGCCGCCGAGGAGTCGGGGGGTGGTCCCGCCGAGGTGGACCGCTGGGAGGTCCCCGAGCTCGGCCCGAGCGGTGCCGCCCGGGTCACTGCCCGTCACGTCGAGGAGCGGGAGGGTCCGAAGCTCGACGAGGCGACGGTGGTCGTCTCGGGCGGCCGGGGGATCGGCCAGGCCGAGAGCTACCGGATGATCGAGGAGCTGGCCGGGCTCCTCCACGGGGCCGCCGGGGCGTCCCGGGCGATCGTCGACGCCGGCTGGGTCCCTTACTCCCACCAGGTCGGCCAGACCGGCAAGACGGTGAAGCCGACGGTCTACATCGCCGTGGGCATCTCCGGTGCCACCCAGCACATGGTCGGCATGAAGGGCTCGAAGAACATCATCGCCGTCAACAAGGACAAGGAAGCCCCGATCTTCTCGATCGCGGACCTCGGAGTGGTGGGCGACGCCACCAAGGTGCTGCCGAGGTTGATCGAGAGCCTCCGGGCCCGCAGCTGACCCCACCCAGCCGGCGCAGGCCCTGCCGGCGGTGGGCGCAGCCGGCGTGGGTCGGCCGGCGTGGGGTCGGCTCACACGAGGGGCCAGGGGTAGGGGCGGTCGTGCTCCGGCTCGGGGAGGCGGCCAATGCGGAGCAGTCGCTCCGCTCGGGCCACCAGGGCGTCGAGCTCGTCGGGCTCCAGCCAGCGTGACAAGTCGTCCGAGGGACCCGACCCGACCATCCGGGCGACGTCGACCAACAGGCCGTCGTCGATCCGTTCGCCGGCCCAGTCCCAGATCACCGTCCGCAGCTTCGGCTCGGGGTGGAAGCACAGTCCGTGGTCGATGCCCCACAGCCCGCCGTCGGCGTCGACCAGGCAGTGCCCTCCCTTGCGGTCGGCGTTGTTGGCGAGGACGTCGAAGAGCGCCATTCGCCTGAGGCCGGCGTGGTGGCGTGGGTCCTCGAGCAGGGTGAAGTAGTGCTGCTCGAAGTCGGCGGCGACGAAGCGCTGCAGAGACCCGACGCCGAGTGGGGCATCGGTGCGTTCCACCGTCTCGGGAACGAGCTCCCAGCCGAGCTGGACTGCGAGCTCGTAGGCGGCGACCTCCCGACGGTAGAGGCCGCCGGGAAAGTCCCAGAGCGGCCTCTCGGTGCGCAGCGGCTTGTAGATCGCGACCGCCTCGGGAGTCCCTGCCTCGTCGACCGGCTCGCCCACCGAGCAGAGGAACGTGCCGTTGCTGCTCCAGGGCATCCTCCCCTCGATCTGCAGCCGACCGGAGGCGAGGACGCTCACGGGGTCGGGGGTCGGTGACCGTTCGTCCGCGGGCAGGAGTGGCCCCCCGGGTCGAGGGGATGCCCGCACCAGGGGCACGGTGGCCTCCCCGCCTCGACCAGCTCCTGGCTGCGGGCGACGAGGGCTGCGGCCTGCTCGCGGGTGAAGCGGAGACGAGCGACGCCGGCGTCGTCGGGGTCGGCGTCGTCCTCTGCGACCAGCTCCTGGGCGACGAGCACCAGCCGGTCGGCGTCCTGGTCGTAGGCGAGCTGCATCGCCCCGACCGCCCAGGCGGCGTCGATCGGCGGGAGCAGCTCACTGGCGGCCGGCACGGCTTCGGGCGCCGGGAGGTCCGAGAGCAGCTCCGCTACCGCCTGGGCGAGCACCGCGACCTGCTGCTTCTCGACTTTCAGGGTGACGGTCCGGCCTGCCTCGCCCGCCTGGAGGTAGAAGACCCTATGGCCGGGCTCCCCGACGGTGCCGACGGTCAGCCGGTCGGCGTCGCCCAGCTCGAAGGAGCTGCTCACGATACCCGGAGCTCCGCCAGCGAGCCGGTCGAGTTGACCGTGAGGACGCTCGGGCCGCTCGGCGAGTAGCTGATCGCGGTGACCGAGCAGGGGGACACCACGATCCGCTGGAAAAGGTCCAGGTGGGTGCCGAGGGCGTCGGCGACCACCGCCTTGATCGGGTCGGCGTGGGACACGGCGACGATCGTCCCCCCCCGGTGGCGGGCGCACAAGGCAGCCACGGTTTCGATCATCCGGCGCTGCATCCCGACGAAGGACTCCCCCTCGGGGAACCTGAAGCCGCTCGGGTAGCGCTGGACGGTCGCCCACTCCGGGGCCTTGGCCAGCTCGCGGAGGTCGGCTCCGGTCCAGGACCCGAAGTCGCACTCGAGCAGGCCGCGCTCGGTGCTGACCCTGAGCCCGAGCGCCTTGGCGATCGGTGCGGCGGTCTCCCGGGTCCGCTCGAGCGGCGACGCGTAGACCGCCGCGACCGCCGGACGCCGCGGTGCTCGCCCGGAACGCCCCGGGCCGCGTCCCGCTCCCCGCCCGGGTCCAGCCGACGCCGCGGGCGGGGACGCCGAGACGGTCCATTCGGCGAGCCTCCCGGCGACGACCTCTGCCTGGGCCCGGCCGTCCTCGGAGAGGTGGAGCCCCTTGGCCCGGCCCGGCAGGACCCTGCCGGTCGTCGGCGTCGTGCCGTGGCGGACGAACAGCACGAGCGTGGGCGGGGGCGGCTTGGAACGGCTGGGGGACGGCATCGGCGGCCAACCTAGTGTGGAGGGGTGGACTCGCCCTGCGCCCTCGTCGCGCTCGAGTCCGAGATCGTCTCCTGTCGGGCCTGCTCGCGCCTCGTCGCCTGGCGTGAGGAGGTCGCCGTGACCCGCCGGGCCGCCTACCGCGACCAGCCCTACTGGGGTCGGCCGGTGCCCGGCTTCGGGGACCCTCACGCCCGGGTGCTGGTGGTCGGCCTGGCGCCCGCAGCCCACGGCGCCAACCGCACCGGGAGGGTGTTCACCGGGGACCGGAGCGGCGACTGGCTCTTCGGTGCCCTGTATCGCTGTGGCTTGGCCAACCAGCCGACCAGTGTCTCGGTCGACGACGGCCTCCGCCTCGACGGGGTGTGGGTGACCGCCGCAGTGCGCTGCGCCCCGCCGGCCAACCGACCGAGCGTTGCGGAGCGCGACCGCTGCCTGCCGTTCCTCGAACGGGAGCTCTCGCTCCTGAGCGAGGTCTCGGTGCTGGTCGCTCTCGGTGGCTTCGCTTGGGACGCGTGCGGGCGGATCGGCGGGCTGCGTCCGCGACCGGCCTTCGGGCACGGGGCCCGAGCAGATCTCGGCGCTGGGCGGACCCTGCTCGGCTGCTACCACCCGAGCCAGCAGAACACCTTCACCGGGCGGCTCACCGAGGCGATGATCGACGAGGTCCTCGGGCTCGCCGTAGCGCTCGCCGGGCGCACAGGAACCGACCGACCCGCTAGTCGGGACCCGGCTGCAGCCGTGACCAGAAGCGCCTGACCCGAGCCCGCGGACAGCGCCGGCCGGCCGATCTGCCAGAGTTGGACCATGGTGGTGACCACGAGCTTCGGCTACGACGGCGACGGCGGCTTGGGCGACCGGCTGCTCGCAGCCGTGCTGCGTGGCGAGAAGACGGCGACATCTTCGCTCGCCGTCGAGTACCTCTCCGGCGAACCGCTGCCGCGGGTCGGCCAGCGCTCGGAACTGGTCGACCACGCCGGCCGCAGGCACGGAGTGATCGAGACGACACGAGTCCGGATCATCCCGCTCGACGAAGTCGGTGACGACGTGGCGAGGGATGAAGGCGAGGGTTTCGCCGACGCTACCGAGTGGCGCCGGGCCCATGAAGCGTTCTGGAGCGAGACCATCGAGATGATCCGCGCTGACGCTGGTGACCCGACCTGGGAGCTACGACACAGCGAGCCGGTCGTGGTGGAGTGGTTCTGCCTCATCGACGACCAAAGGTCCTCCAGGGACTGATCACCCCCCGCCGGGAGCCGAAGGCTCGAGGCCGCGGTGCAGGCCGAGGGCTGGCGAGGCGGTCCGCAACCAAAGCTGTCCAGGCTGCTGAAGGGCTGTTGGGTGGAGGATCTCGCCTCGACCCGGGCCCGAGCGGTCGACGCCCTGGCCGCTCGGGCCGGCCACGATGACATCGCCGGAGTGTCCGTGGTCGAGGACGCCCTTTGCCGCGACCACACGGTGGTCACCTCGAGCTCCGGCCACTCCGCAAGGTCGCCGCCGAGGCTGGCGCCAACCTCACGACCCACGGCGTCTGACGGTTCGGGCGACGGGGACTGCAGGACCGGGCTCGGCGTCGCCTACGCCGCCAACCCCGCCCGGTTCCACAAACGACCACCCACAGCCACCCC
>JAKARG010000264.1 GCA_021819345.1 Actinomycetes bacterium
GCGGGAGCTGTCGATGCGGGAGCTGTCGATGCGGGAGCTGTCGGAGCGAGCGCTGTCGGAGCGAGCGCTGTCGATGCGGGCGCTCACCCGGCGCAGGAGACCGGCGAGGCGGTCCTGGTCGCAAGGACCGAGGGCTGAGGCTGCGAAGGTCTCCTCGGCGTTGAAGCGGGGGAACACCTCCTCGATCACCGCCTCCCCCTCGGGCGAGAGGCGCACGAGCACCCGGCGCCCGTCGCCGGGGTGGGAGGAGCGGACCACCAGCCCCCGGGACTCGAGGGTCTTCAGGACCCCGGTGAGCGTGCCCTTGGTGGTGCCGGTCTCTGCGGCCACCCGGCCGGTCTCCTGCTCTCCCCAGATCCACAGCACCCACATCACGGTGAAGGCCGACCACGACAGGCCGTGGCCGGCGAGAACCCGCTGCTCCATGTGGTTGCGTACCGCGCTGGCAGCGCGGTAGATGTTCGAGATGGCGGCCATCGCCCGGAAGTCGAAGGGACGGTCCCCGAGCCGGGCACGGATGTCGCGCTCCGCCCTGCTCAGCTCGGTCTCCTCTGCGCTCCCGAGCGCCCGGGTGGTCACCGGGGCATGCTATTTCCCGGCCCCGGGCGGGACACGGGGCCCGGTCGGGGGTATCGTTTGCCACCGAACGACTTGGAGGTCCGATGAGCACTGAGACCCGGCGGGTCCTCCTCGACGGCGCAGCGGTCGAGGTTGCCGTCGACGGCTCGGAGCTGCTCGCCCCCGACGGCCGTCGGGTGCCCGAGGCCGAGGCGGTGCACCTCCCGCCGGTCGAGCCGACCAAGATCATCTGCTGCCACCTGAACCACATCTCGCGCGTGAGAGAGCTCGGGGTGGCGCTCCCGCCGGCGCCCACCTTCTTCCACAAGCCGATCTCGGCGCTGAGCGCCCACCGCGGCGCAGTGGTCCGCCCGGCGGGTTGCCGCTTCCTCAACTACGAGGGCGAGGTGGCCATCGTGATCGGCAAGCGGTGCCGCAACGTCTCCTACGGCCGGGCCGGCGAGGTGGTCGCCGGCTACACGATCGGCAACGACTTCGGACTGCACGACTTCCGGGACACCGACGCCGGCTCGATGCTGCGGGTCAAGGGCGCCGACACCCTCTGCCCGCTCGGCCCGGGCCTGGTGGCCGGCTGGGACTGGCACGCCAAGGCGATCCGCACCCGGGTCAACGGCGAGGTCCGCCAGGACGGCAACACCGACGAGATGGCCTGGGACATGCACTACCTGGTGGCCGACATCTCCCGGCTGATCACCCTGGTCCCCGGGGACGTGATCCTCTCGGGCACGCCGGCGGGCTCCCGGCCGGTCGAGCCCGGCGACGTGGTGAGCGTGGAGGTCGAGGGCCTCGGGGTCCTCACCAACCGGGTGGTCCAGGGCCCCGAGCCGGTGAGCGACGAGGTCGGCGCCCAGCCGACCGACACCGAAGAGGTCCGCTCCACCGCCGAGGGCGGTGACTGGCCGCCACGGGGGACCCGCCGGCCCGAGCCCACCCGCCTGGAGCAGCTCCCCTACCCGAGGGTCCGGCCGAGGTTCGAGCAGTGAGCACCGAGACGGCCGCCGACAGCAGAGCTGGCGGGGCCGGGGGGGGCACGGTCGCCGGGGGGGGCGCAGTCGCCGCGAGACCTGCAGCTGGCGAGCACCCCCGCGCCGAGGTGTCGGGCGTGGCGGTGTCGGTCGACCACTACATCGGGGGTCGCCGCGTGGCCTCGGCCGAGACCTTCGAGGACCGCTCCCCGCTCGACTGGTCCTGGAAGCTCGCCGACGTCTCGCGGGGGGACGCCGCCGTTGCGGCCGCCGCCGTGGGTGCTGCGGTCGACGCCGCCCCCGGATGGGCAGCGCTCGGCCCGGCCGGGAGGGCCCGGCTGCTGCGCCGGCTGGCGGAGCAGGTCGAGCAGGCGGTGCCCGAGCTGGCGAAGGTGGAGTGCGCCGACATGGCGATGCTCGAGGAGAGCCTCAGGCTCCGGGTGATCTCCCGCGCGGCCCGCAACTTCCGCGCCTACGCCGACCTCGCCGAAGCGCATGAGGAGCGGGCGTGGACCTCCGGCGGCACCCGCAACCGGGTGGTCCGCAGGCCGGCCGGTCCGACGGTGGTGATCACCCCCTGGAACGCCCCGTTCATGCTCTCCACCTGGAAGCTCGCCCCGGCGCTGGCCGCCGGCAACCCGGTGGTCCTGAAGCCCGCCGAGTGGTCCCCTCTGTCGTGCTCGATGCTCGCCGACCTGGCCGACGCTGCCGGCCTGCCGCCCGGGGTGCTCAACGTGGTGCAGGGCATCGGCGAGGAGGTCGGCTCCGCGCTGGTCTCGGACCCGAGGGTGCGCCGGGTGAGCTTCACCGGCTCGCCCGAGACCGGTCGCCTGATCGCCCGGGCGGCGGCTGCCAACCTGGTGCCCTTCACCGGGGAGCTCGGCGGGAAGGGACCGCTGATCGTCTTCGCCGACGCGGATCTCGACGCAGCGGCCGCCTCGGCTGCTGCGATGTACGACGACGCCGGCCAGGTCTGCCTCGCCGGGACCCGGCTGCTCGTGGAGCAGAGCGTGCGCGACGAGTGGCTCGCCCGCTTCGCCGACCTGGCCGGCCGCCACGTGCTCGGCGACAGCCGTGACCCGGCGACCACCGTCTCTCCGCTCATCCACCCAGAGCACCTCGCCCGGGTCGCCGGCTTCGTGGAGCGAGCCCGCTCCCGAGGCGACCGGGTGGTCTTCGGCGGGAGGGTGTGGAAAGAAGGCGGCCTCTGGTACGAGCCGACCCTCGTCGAGCCGGCGAGCAACGACAGCGAGATCGTCCAGCGCGAGGTGTTCGGCCCGGTCCTCACCCTGCAGAGCTTCCGAGACGAGCAAGAGGCGGTGGAGCTCGCCAACTCCACCGAGTACGGGCTGTCGGCCGTGGTCTGGACCCGCAGCGAGGCGCGGGCGCAACGGATGAGCCGGGCGGTGAGGGCCGGGACCATCTGGGTCAACACCTTCCTAGTCCGTGACCTCACCGCCCCCTTCGGGGGCATCGGGATCAGCGGCATCGGGCGCGAGGGCGGCGAGCACGCCCTGGACTTCTCGAGCGACCTAGTGACCCTCCAGGTCCGCGAGGGCTCGACCGACTTGGAGGGAGGGGCCAATGGGTGAGATCGTCGGTGCCGGCCTGGTCGCGCACGTCCCGACCATCGTGCTGCCCGAGGCGGAGCGCAGGCGCCTGAACGAGGGCAAGGAGATCAGCTTGGTCCCGGGCCTCGAGCGCCTCCGCGCCGAGGTGCTCGACGAGCTCGGTCCCGACACCATCGTGGTCTTCGACACCCACTGGTTCACCACCGTCGAGTTCGTCGTCGCCTCCCACGACCGGCGCAGCGGGCGCTACACGAGCGACGAGCTGCCCCGAGGGATGTCCGGCGTCGCCTACGACTTCCGGGGGGACCGGGAGCTCGCCCTCGCCATCGCCGCCGAGGCCGATGCGATCCCCGACTGCTGGGTGACCGCGATCGACGACCCCTACCTCCCGGTCCACTACCCGACCATCAACCTCCTCCCCTTCCTCCAGCGCGACGAGCGCTGGGTGCCGCTCAGCGTGTGCCAGACGGCCGAGCCGGTCGACTTCCTCACCGTCGGGGAATGCCTCGCGCGGGCGGTCGAGCACCTCGACCGGCGGGTGGTGCTGCTCGCCTCCGGGGCGATGAGCCACACCTTCTGGTCGCTTCGCGAGCTGCGCCACCACGAGGCCTCCGACCCGGTCCACCTGCGCAGCGCCGAGGCCGCCGCCGCCGACCGCCGGATCCTCGACTCCTGGGCAGCCGGGGACCACGCGGCGGTCATCGACGGGATGCCCTCCTATGCCGCCTTCAAGCCCGAGGGCCGCTTCGGCCACTACCTCATGATGGTGGGTGCCCTCGGGGGTCGGGACTGCCGGGCGGTCGGCCGGCGCTTCAGCGACTACGAGAGCTCGATCGGCACCGCCCAGGTGCACGTCTGGTTCGACCGACCAGCCGGCGGCTGGACGGGTAGGGGGTGAGCGGCGTGGAGGGCTTCTTGTTCCCCCGCAGCGCCACCGGACGATCCTCGCTCCTGCCCCCGCCGCCGTGGCACTACTCCGGCGACCTGCTGAGCGTCGAGTGGCGGACCGATCCTGCGGCGGTCGCTGCGCTGCTGCCCGAGCCGCTCACCCTGGTGGGCGACGACGAGGACCCCGGGGCGGTGGCGCTGATCTTCGCCGATTGGCAGTCCTGCGGCGACGACCTCGCCGAGCTGGAGGACCCGGTGCGCTCGCAGTACAAGGAGGCCTTCGTGGTCGTCCGCTGCCGCTACGCCGGCCGCACCTGGTCGCGCTGTGTGTTCATCTGGGTGGACAAGGACTTCGCCCTCGCCCGGGGGCACCTGCAGGGCTACCCGAAGAAGCTCGGCTCGATCCACCAGACCCGGCCGGTGAGCGTGGGGCGCGCCGGTCCCCGCCTGGCACCAGGAGGGCGGCTATCGGCGACCCTGGCCGCCTACGACCGGCGCCTGGCCGAGGTCCACGTGAGCCTCACCGGGCCCTCGGAGACCAACGGGTTCGTGAACGGCCACCCGATGCTCCACCACCGCTACCTCCCCCGGATCGAGTGCGACGGGGTCGACTCGCTCGCCGAGCTCGTGACCATGCGAGGGCGCGACGTCGAGCTCGGACCGGCGTGGGCCGGCACCGCCGAGGTCGAGCTGCACCCCTCACCGGTCGAGGAGCTGACCACCCTCGCCCCCCGGGAGATGATCGGCGGCTACTGGCGCAGCGTAGGGACCACCTTCGCAGGGGGCGAGACGGTCCAGGGTTGACCCGCCGTCGTCGGCGGCACGGCTCGTAGGCAGAGCGAGGGGAAAGGTCTCGCCTTCCCCGACGAGCGCCGGCGGCGACGCTTCGGGAAGGACGCAGGTCCTCGCCGGGCCCGGGCGCGCCCCCGCCCGGCTGCGGGCCGCGCGTAGCGTCGAGGGCGGCAGTAGCCGGTGCTCACCGGCTCGTCACGAGACGAGCCGTCACCCCGGTGCCCAGTCGAGGGGTCAGATCGGAA
>JAKARG010000265.1 GCA_021819345.1 Actinomycetes bacterium
CCGAGTGCCCCTTCCCAGCCGGCCGGGGCGACGACCAGCGCCTCGCGCTCGACCCCGGCCCTCACCGGTAGGCGCTCCCACCATTGCCCGGCGCGCCAGGCGGCATGCTGGCTGTGACGGTCGAGGAGCACCACGGTCACGGGAGCCGACGCCGCCAGCGACCACGCCCCGAGCACCTCGAACAGCCGTCGCTCCACCCAGCAGTGGCCGCCACAGAGATCTGCAGCTTCGAGCGCCCCGAGGGCGCTCACTTCAGGCCCCCGAGGCCGGCAACGGTCACCTCGAAGAGGTGCGCGTAGAGCACGTCGAGCGGCGGGAACGGGAACCCGGGCTTGGAGATGAGAAGCGACACCAGGCCGTGCACCGCCATCCAGAGCAGCACGGCGGCCTCGGTGGCATCCTGGTCGGGGAGCGCCCCGGCGAGGATCGCCTCCCGCAGGTCGGAGGCGACCACCTCGATGCCGGCGGTGCCAGCCAGGCGACCGTCGCTGAAGCGCTCCGGTGCCTCGCCCGGGCGACCCATCATGAGCACTCGGTAGTGCTCGGGGTGCTCGACCCCGAAGCGCAGGTAGGCCTCCCCCCGGCACCGGATCCGCTCGATCGGGTCGACTATCCCGCAGGCGGCTGCGTCCATCGCCGCAACGAGGCGGAGCCAATGGTTCTCGCAGACGGCGAAGACCAGCTCCGCGCGGTCGGCGAAGTGCAAGTAGATCGACGGTGGGGTAACTCCGGCCGCCGCGGCGATCGCCCGGGTCGATAGAGCCGACACGTCTCCGGTGGTCGCCAGCAGCGCCCCGGCTGCGGCGAGGATCTCCTCCCGGAGCCGATCCCCCTCCCCTCGGCGTGCCCGGGGCCTCCTCGTCGGACCCGATGGCTCGTGACGGCAGGGCTCGTGCTGACCGGTCACCACCCAGCCGGGCAGCCCTCCTTCGCTCGGCCGCCCGGGACCCCTGGCTCCGCTGCCGGTCGCAGTCCCCACGACCCCCGCCACCTAGCGGTACCGGTTGGTGATCGGGACCCGGCGGTCCTTGCCGAACCCCCTCGGGGTCACCCGCACCCCGGGTGGGCCCTGGCGGCGCTTGTACTCGGCGGCGTCGACCATTCGCACCACCCGCTCCACGATCTCGGCGTCGAAGCCGTCGGCAACCAGCTCCGCAGGGCTCCGGTCGCCCTCGACGTAGCCTTCGAGCAGAGGGTCGAGCAGCTCGTAGGGGGGCAGGCTCTGGTCGTCGCGCTGGCCGGGCCGCAGCTCCGCCGAGGGCGCCTTGCCGAGCACCCGCTCGGGGATGACCGAGCCGACGGTGTTGCGCCAGCGGCAGAGCCGGTACACGAGGGTCTTCGGCACGTCCCGTATCACCGCGAAGCCGCCGGCGGTGTCGCCGTAGAGCGTCGAGTAGCCGACGGCCAGCTCGCTCTTGTTGCCGGTGGTCAGCACCAGCCAGCCGAACTTGTTGGACAGCGCCATGAGCACGACGCCCCGGATGCGGCTCTGGAGGTTCTCCTCGGTGAGATCTGCGTCCCGGCCCTCGAAGCTACTGGCCAGCATCTCGGTCAAGGCTACGTGGGCCGGCTCGATCGGGACGACCCGGTGCTCGACCCCGAGGGCAGCCGCCAGTGCGGTGGCGTCGGCCAGGGAGTGGTCGCTCGAGTAGCGCGACGGCATGGCGACGGTGTGGACCCGGTCGGCTCCGAGAGCGTCTGCGGCCACCACCGCCACGAGCGAGGAGTCGACCCCTCCGGAGAGGCCGACGGCCACCTCCGCGAACCCGTTCTTGCGCACGTAGTCCGCAGTACCGAGCACGAGCGCGCGGTAGATCTCTTCCTCGGGCCCGAGCCGGGAGACGAGCGCGGGCGCCGGACGGGGAGCAGCGGCTGGCTGGCGTGGGGCGAGGGTGACCGGCAGGGCCGGCAGCACGCGGGTGGCCCGGTGACGCCCACGGGGGTCGAGCAGGCGCTTGCGGTAGGCGGGGTGGATCTCCAAGTCGACGACCTCGAGCACCTCCTCGAACTGGGGGAGGGCGGCAACCACCCGACCGTCGGGGTCCACCACCATCGACGCCCCGTCGAAGACCAGCTCGTCCTGGCCCCCGACCTGGTTCAGGTACACGAGCGGGCAGGAGGAGTCCGCCGCGCGGGTCGCGATCAGGTGCTCGCGCTCCACCAGGCGACCGGCGTGGTAGGGCGACGCGTTGATGTTGACGATCAGCTCGGCCCCGCCGGCCGCCTGCTCGGCGACCGGTCCGGCCGGGTCCCAGAGGTCCTCGCAGATCGACACCCCCATCCGGACCCCACCTACGCAGTAGAGCTGCTCGCTCCCGCTGCCCGCTGCGAAGTAGCGCTGCTCGTCGAAGACCCCGTAGTTGGGCAGGCGCTGCTTGCGATAGACGCCGACCACCTCCCCCCCGGCGCAGATCGCGGCGGCGTTGAACAGGTCCAGGTCCGCGGCCACGAACCCGACGACTGCCACGCAGCCGCCGCCCCTGGTCGCAGACGCCACTTTCGACAGCTGCGCGAGGTTGTCGGCGACGAACCCCGGCTTGAGCAACAAGTCCTCCGGCGGATAGCCGGTGATCGCCAGCTCGCCGAAGACTGCGAGGTCCGCGGCCGCGTCGTCCGCCCGGCCGATCGCGGTGATGATGGCCTCGGCATTTCCCGATAGGTCACCCACCACCGGGTCGAGCTGGCAGAGGGCGATGCGCAGTCGGCTCACCGCCGACAGGCTAGGGCCAGAGCCGTTCCCGACGGGCAGGGGACACCGTCGGGCAGGTGACACCGCCGGGCGCTGCAGCAGCGGGCGTCGCCGGCACCGGCCGCTCGGGAGCCGAGCCGGTACTCTCCGCCGGTGAGCGAGCCACCGGGTCCAGCGCCAGCAGGGGGCCGATCGGACCCCTCCCGGGCTCTCCGCCGGGACCCGCAGTTCGTCCTGCTCGCAACGGTCGTGTGCCTGGAGGCGGTCGGCATCGGCGTGCTGTTCCCGCTGCTCGCCCACGTCCAGGATGCGCACCACCTCCCCACCTACACCCTCGGCCTGATGTCGGGGGCCAGCTTCTTCGCCGCCCTGGTCGCCCAGCTCGGCGCCGGCCCCCTGCTCGACGGGAACCGGGCCCGCCCGGTCCTCCTCTTCGGTGTCCTTCTCGGAGCCGGCGGCCTCGTGTGGTTCGCCTTTGCCGGCGGCCTCGGTGGGCTCGTCGGGGCCCGGGGCCTGGGCGGGGTGGGCTACGGGATCGTCTCCCCCGCCGCCCTCCGCCAGGCGAGCCTCGGAGTGAGCGGGGAGCGCCGCGGCAAGCGCCTGGGGATCCTCTCCAGCGCCCAGATGGCCGGCTTCACCGTCGGTCCCCTCTTCGGCAGCGTGCTCTACGCCGCTGGTGGCCTCCGCGTCCCCTTCGAGGTCGTCGGCGGGCTGCTCGCCGTCGCCGGTGCCGGCCTCGCCCTCCTGCCGGCGCCCCAAGCGACCCGCCGGCCCCGACCCGCCCGGGTGGCTCCGGCCCACAGCTCGGCGAAGCACCCCCCCGGGTGGGGGGCACCCAGCGCGCCCCCGGCGCGAGCCGGGGCACCCCCGAGGGGAAGGCCGCTCAACGACGGCCCGAGGGTGCTCGGGGAGCGCTGGCGGGAGCTGTCGGGGATCGAGGTTGCACCGCTCGTCGCCATGCTGCTGCTGGCTGCGGCGCTCCAGCTCCCGAACGGCCTCTACGACTCGCTCTGGTCGCGAATGCTCACCGACCGTGGGGCCAGCGCGCTGCTGATCGGCCTCAGCTTCAGCTTCTTCGGGCTCCCCTTCGTCGTGCTCGCCCCGCTCGGCGGAAGGGTTGCCGAGCGCCGGGGGCCGCTCCTCGCCGCCGGGCTGGGACTTCTCGCCGCCGACTGCTTCATGGCCGCCTACGGGTTCGTCCCCTGGCCGATCCTGATCGTCGGCCTCGGAGTCGGCGAGGCCTGCGTGCAGTCAGTGGCGATCCCGGGGGGCTTCGCCTCGGTGGGCCGGGTCTTCTCCGACGACCGGATCGCTGCTGGCCAGGGTCTCTTCGGCGGGATCGGCACCCTCGCCGCAGGGACTGCGGCGGTCGCCGGAGCGCCGGTCTTCGCCGCGCTCGGCGGGCCGGGCGCCTTCGGCGGGGGGGCGGCAGTGAGCGCGGCGCTCGTGGTCGCTGCCCTGGTCGTGGGCCGGCAGAGCCGCCTCGCCGCCCCGGGAACCGGCGCGGCGGCCGGGGCCGGGGCGGGGGACACACCCGCCCCCTCGGCGGCGCGCCGAGGGGGGCAGGAGGCAACCGAGGAGGCCGTGCAGACCGACCTACCGGGGCCCGGCGCGTAAGGGGCGGATGGGATCAGCGAAGGGCCGAGCAGCAGGTGTCGACCATGAGGCGGGTCACCACGTAGGGGTCCATGTTGGCGTTCGGGCGGCGGTCCTCGATGTACCCCTTGCCCTCCTGGGCGACCTGCCAGGGGATGCGCACCGACGCGCCCCGGTCCGAGACCCCGTAGCTGAACTCGTTGTACGGGGCGGTCTCGTGCTGGCCGGTGAGCCGGTCCTCGATACCGTGACCGTAGTTGGCCACGTGCTCGGCGGCGTTCTTGCCGAGCGCCTCGGCCGCCTTGATCACCGCGTCGTAGCCCTCCCGCATCGACTTGGTCGAGAAGTTGGTGTGGCAGCCTGCTCCGTTCCAGTCCCCACGGACCGGCTTGGGGTGGAGGGTGACGGAGATCCCGTGGTCCTCGCCGATGCGGTGCAGGAGCCAGCGGGAGACCCAGAGCTGGTCGGAGACCTCGAGGGGCCCGAGCGGACCCACCTGGTACTCCCACTGGCCCGGCATCACCTCGGCGTTGATCCCCGAGAGCGAGAGCCCGGCCGATAAGCAGGCATCGAGGTGGGCCTCGACCAGAGGGCGGCCGTAGATGTCGTCGGCGCCGACCCCGCAGTAGTAGGGACCCTGGGGGGCGGGGTAGCCGGTGTGGTCGGGGAACCCGAGCGGCCGGCTCCCCCGGAACATGGTGTACTCCTGCTCGAGCCCGAACAATGACTCCTGGTCGGCGTACTC
>JAKARG010000266.1 GCA_021819345.1 Actinomycetes bacterium
ACATGCCAGACCCGACCGGCGTCGGTGGTGGCGAGGATCACCGGGTGGTTACCCTCACCAACCGCCACACAAAAACTCGCGTTGGAACACGAAACACCGGCAAGCGTGGTGTTCGAGTTTCCTGAGACGGTACTCGACCGCAAGGGGTCAGACACCCACTTGGACACTCCACGCCGGTATGAAAGTAGGACGGGAGCCATCGCCCCGTCGTAGAGCCCAGTGCCAACTACATAACAACGTGACGGTGAGGGGCAACTGGCGGCATTGATCGAGCCATGGGAGAGACCCAGCCCTTTCGGATAGCCCTCAAGCTGCCACCCGTGGCTCTTCTCGGCCTGAGAGGTCCGTCCTGATGAGAGCCGGTTCACGGTGACGAACCCGGCCCCGACGAGCGCGGCTGCGAGTACCACGACCCCGAGCAGCAGACGAGCCGGACGCCTCCCCATCGTTCCCTTCCGGCGTCGCTGGCGTGTTTGTCGATACCACCCGCGGGGAGCGCCAGCTACGCCGAGGTGGGCCGGCTTAGGTTGAATGGCGACCGAGAGATCCGGCCCAGAAACGATAGGTTGGTCGCCTGCCTGGGTGCCAGAGCGCTCGCTATCCGGGGATGCGCCTATCCCGATAGGGGACCCGCAACTCCCGCAGTATCTCGCGTCCTTAGCCCCGTGGTGACCACACTTTTGGCACTGCATCACATCCAGCCTTCTCGTCGACTCCGGCTACCTGGTAGACCCGGGCATGCCGACAACTTCCGTAACCCCGAGATATCGACTTCTCGACCTACCTCCGACCCTGGAGGTCCAAGTCACGTCCGCCACAGAGCGGACCGGGTCCACCATCGCCCGTCAACTCCCTGCCCAGAGTCGGTTCATCGCGCCCTGCGCCTTCACGAAACACACGATCCCAGCGCCGAGGGGAGGCAATATCCAAAGGCCCGTCAAGGCTCGCACATGCGAAAAGTTGCCTCGGGCTGCGTAGGCCAGCTCGATCTCGTAAGGGAGCAGGAAGGCAACCACCGGGCTGATGAAGAGCCACAGCAACAGGCCCGCGAGCTGACGATATCGTGCGCAGCTGGTCAGCACGTCGGTTCCGTTGAATGCGGCGACAATGACCGAAGCGCCGCTCAGGTCCAGGCTGCTGCTACCGGCACGACTGGTCATGGTGCAACACCTCCTGCTCGGTGAAGCTGGGCGAGCTGGTCGCGCGCGAAACTGGCAATCGCGTTGGGGCTCACGAGCGACCGGAGGACCTTCGAGGGTAAAGACGGTGCGGCGAGAACGGCGATGCTCGCTACGGACGTACCTGACACCACAGTCACGCCGGCTTTGTCCTGACCACTGGTCGTGGAGGTACCGACCTCGGAGAGGTCCCCGAGGTGGGGTGCGCTCGGGTCGGCCGTCACGCCAAGAGAGGCGAAGGTTCCCCGCATAGCGCTGTCCGCGTTAGCAGCCGAGGGGCACGAGAAGTCCTCGGAGACGAGGATCGCTCCCTGCAAGGCGGCCTGTTTGGCCGAAGTGCCCGTGACGAAAATCTCGCTGGCCGCGCCGGTGCAGCCGTACTTATTTCCGCTGCTGAGGGCTTGCGTGTTGCGGCTACCGTTACCGGTGTCACGGGCGCTCGGGTCGGGGCTGAACACGCGTGGGATGTCTTTGCAGGGCAGGAGCGGAGCAGATAGCCACGCCTGGGGACAGCCTCCCACGCCGGGACTCAGTGCTTCCGAGGCTGCGAGGTTGGGGCTTGGGAGGGGAAGACGGACCGTTCCAACCTGGAGCAGCTTGCGGTACTGGTCCTGGAGGAAGCTGACGACGGCATTAGGGAGAGTCAGCTCGTGGTCTGCCGAGACCGGCAATGTCGTCGACGCCGAGACTTCCACGAAGAGGATGGTGCTGTTTGCAACAGCAACCCCGACCCCGGTGTCGTGATGACTTGTGGCGGAAAAGAAGACGATCGAACTCTGGCCGACCGTCGCTACGTGGGGGTCGGGCACAGTGTTGGAGATTTCTTTCTTCGTTGAAGCCGTAAGCTTCTCGAAACCCCGCAGCGCGTCGACAGCCGAGGGGCAGGTGACCGCCGCGGAAGCGAGGATCGCTCCCTGCGAGTCTGCCTTGGTCGTCGAGTCGCCGACGATGAGGGTCTCGAGGACGGCGTGCGTGCACCCAGTGGGTTGTGCAAAGCGCTGGGCGCGAACCGACGCCGACATCCCAGAGCTGGTGCCGGAGCTCGGGTCAGGGCTGAACACGCTTGGAATGTTCTTGCAGGGCAGCAGTGGCTCGGCCGCCCAAGCCGCGGGGCACCCGCCGACACCGAGGGCAAGGGACCGTTGCGGGGCCAAGTTAGCGGGCGTGCCATGACCAGCCGCCGACGTCGTCGTACTCGAAGCGCTCAGCTTGTGTACCGGGGACTGGGACGATGCCGAACGGCTCGAACCGCAGCCTGCCAACGTCGTGGCCACCAACAGCAGCGCTACGACCGGGAGGCAAAGGCGTCCGATTCCAGTAGACACTGCGTAACGCTACTCGTCCGCTGGTACCCGCTCAAGTTCAAACGTGGAACTGACCCACGCCCCCACGCCCGTGCTCAGGCTGACCCAGTCGGGCTTCATGGGGCCGAGATCCGCCGGTACCGCCGCTGGCGCTGCAGGCGACGGGCCCGCTGGGCGATGAACCCTACGTCGGGTAGCACCACCGCCCGCTCGACGCGGGTGGTCAGCGCGCCGATCACCAAAGCGATCTGGTTCTAGCGGTGGTCAGTTGCCATCGCTGTCACCCCTCTGCCTCATGAGCGATCCGGCAAATCCCGGGCACTGCTGAGGAGACCCTCAAGCGAAGCCCGGCCGCGGGTCAGCCACGACTCACGGTTCCTAGCTTGCTCGATATCTCGTCGCCGACCTCGCCGACGGACAGACCGACGGCGCAGGGGAGGAACAGTGCGCAGCCCTGGTGGATGGGAATGCGGCGCAGCGGCAGGAGGACCTCGATGTCTGGTCCCGTGGAATCGTCCGCCGCACCGGCGAACTCGTACAATGGCCCCTCGCGCATAGTGCGACGCCAGGGGCCGACGGCGATGTTCGTCGCCGCGCGACGCACCCACGCCTCGATGTTCTCGTGGCCACCCACCTGGTCCCAGCGAGCCCAGAGCCGAGCGAAGGCCTCCTGGACGACCTCCTCGGCGTCCGCCCGACTGGTGGTGACGACGTAGCGCTGGCCGACGAGCCTCGAGTACGGCGCCCGGTAGACGGCGTCGGAGCCGTTGATGTCTCCTGGACCCGCCTCGCCGCTGCTCGACACCGGGCATCCCCTTCGCCTCGTCCAGCTCCAACCGCTCCACACGCGGCACCCCCCGGCGCGGTTGCACCGGACCGCCAGGCACCTGATCCCGGGCCGGCGGGGCTGGCCGTCCGCTGTCCACGCGTTCCATGGCGACGGGGCGTGCCACCACCGCCCACTTCAGCGATTGATTTGTCGCCGATCGGCCTCGACCTGCCGGTTCTAAGTGATGAGCGATGTTCGACGGGCGGCCGCCAGGTCTCGTGCCGCGGGCGATTTTGTTGAAAACGGGGCGCGAAGCCCATGTTCTTGTAGGTGGAGGTCGTCGGTCGGCCGCCGGCAGGTGACCCTGGCGGCTCCGAGGAGCCTGGCGCCGGCTCCGAAAAACCGGTGTCCGGTTTCAGCCCCTGCCTCCCTATTTACCGGTCGAAGACCGCGGTCAGCCCGGCGACGGCCCACCGTCGCCGGGACCGCCGCCGCCGTCTTCGAAGTCGTTTGTCCAAATCGAGCCCGAAACCCCTTGTTCTCATAGTGAACCCGTCGTCCCTCGACCCAAGGGAGGTCCATGAACCCGTCTGCGCAGTCGTCCCCAACGCCGACCCCACCGTCGGTGCCCGGCGGCCCGCTCGGCCGCTACCTGCTCCATCCCGGCCAGGAGACCTCGACGCTCGTCCACCACGTCCTGGATGTGCTGGTCGCCGCCGGCCGGATGGCTCTCCCCGCCCTCGTCGCCGTGGTGGCAGTGGCAGTGGTCGGTCGCCTGGTGCTCGCCGTGACCCGCCGGCAGCGCTCGGCCGGCGCCCACCTGGTGACCGTCGCCCCCGGGCCGGACGTGGAACCGGCCGGGGCCGAGGCCCTGTGGAACGGGCTGCACGGGGTGCTCCGCCGCGGCGGGCTGGTCGGGATGGTCTCTGGGCGGCCCCACGTGGCGTTCGAGGTGGGCGTCGAGGCCGGGCGGTTGCGGTTCGGGGTGTGGGTGCCGGTGCGGGTGCCGGCGGCACGGGTGGCCCGGGTGGTAGAGGCGGCCTGGCCGGGTGCGGCGACCGAGGTGCTGGCGGCGGATGCCCCGCTGCCCAACGGCGAGGGGATCGCCGCGGGTGAGCTGCGCCAGGCCCAGCCGGAGTGGTTCTCCCTCAGGGTCGATCATCCCACCGACCCCTACCGGCTCCTCCTCGCCGCCCTGTCGGGCCTCGGGACCGACGACGCCGGGGTGGTCCAGGTGCTGGCCCGTCCGGCCAACGGCCGCCGCTATCGCCGCTGCCGTGCGGCGGCAGTGGCGCTGCGGACCGGGCGGTCGCGTTCGAGGCTGGTGCGGCTCGTCGACTTCTGGATGACCAAGGGCGTGTCCCAGCACCCGGGCCTCTCGGCGGACCCGACCCGGGCGTCCGACGTGCGGGCCATCACCGAGAAGGCCGCCTCGCTGTGTTTCGAGGCGACGCTCCGCTACGGGGTGGTCGGCCAGGCCCGGGGGCACGGGGCGCGCCAGCGGCTCCGGGCCGAGGGACAGGGGATCGTCGGCGCGTTCGCCCTCTTCGACGGGCGCAACCGCCTCACCCGCCGCCGTCTCGCCCGCCCGTGGCGCACCCTGTGCGCCCGGCGTCTCGGTCGGGGGGACCTGTACTCGGTCGGCGAGCTGGCGGCCCTGGCCCACCTGCCGATCGACCGGTCGGTCGCCGGGCTGTCTCGGGCCGGGGCGCACGTCGTGCCCCCGCCGCCCGAGGTGGGATGCGACGGCAAGGTGCTCGGCCGAGCCAGAT
>JAKARG010000267.1 GCA_021819345.1 Actinomycetes bacterium
TGCCGATCGGCTCGGGACGGTCGGCCGGCTCGGGGCAGGGATGCTCGGGGTCCCAGACCCGCACCGCCCCGTCGTCGCCACCGGAGACCACCCGGGTGCCATCGGGTGACCAGGCGACCGAGGTCACCCGGCTGTCGTGGGTGCCGATCGGCTCGGGGCGCCGGTCGGGATCGGGGCAGGCAGCGTTCGGGTCCCAGACCCTCACCGCCCCGTCCCAGCCACCCGAGACCAGCCAGGCCCCATCATGAGACCAGGCCACCGAGGTCACCCAGTGGTCATGGGTTCCGATCGGCTCGGGAGGCTCGACCGGGTCGGGGAAAGGATCGCTCAGGTCCCAGACCATCACCGCCCCGTCGTCGCCGTCGTCCGAGGCCAACCGGGACCGGGCGCCGTCGGGCGACCAGGCCACCGAGCGCACCCAGCCGTCGTCGGTGCCGACCGGGCCGGGGCAGGGAGTCCTCGGGTCCCAGACCCGCACCGTGTCGTCATTGGCCCCCCCAGAGACCACCCGGTCGCCATCGGCCGACCAGGCCACCGACGTCACCTCGCCGTCGTGGGTGCCGATCGGCTCTGGCCGTCGGTCGGGATCGAGACGCGGATTGTTCGGGTCCCAGACCCTCACCGCCCCGTCCTCGCCACCGGAGACCACCTGGTCGCCGTCGGGCGACCAGGCCACCGAGCGCACCACGCCGTCGTGGGAGCCGATCGGCTCTGGCCGTCGGGCTCGGTTCGGGCAGGCAGCGTTCGGGTCCCAGACCCTCACCGCCCCGTCCCA
This sequence comes from Actinomycetes bacterium, assembly GCA_021819345.1. GTDB lineage: Bacteria > Actinomycetota > Acidimicrobiia > Acidimicrobiales > Palsa-688 > JAKAQB01. The sequence goes on from JAKARG010000267.1 coordinate 776, forward strand.
GCCCCCCGAGACCACCCGGGTGCCATCGGGCGACCAGGCCAGCGATTCCACCCAGCCGTCGTGGGTGCCGATCGGCTCTGGCCGCTGGTCGGGATTGGGGCAGGCAGCGTTCGGGTCCCAGACCCACACCGCCCCGTCCCAGCCCCCCGAGACCACCCGGGTGCCATCGGGCGACCAGGCCACTGAGCGCACCACGCCGTCGTGGGTGCCGATCGGCTCTGGCCGCCGGTCGGGATCGGGGCAGGGATCGCTCAGGTCCCAGACCCGCACCGCCCAGTCGTCGCCACCGGAGACCACCCGGGTGCCATCGGGCGACCAGGCCAGCGAGGTCACCCCGCCGTCGTGGGTGCCGATCGGGACCGGTGCCTGGTCTGAGTACATCTCCCAGATGAAGACGGCATCGTCGAAGCCGATCGCGACCCGCTTGCTCGACCAATGGAGCTCGAAGGCTGCGTAGTAGGAACTGTTCCGGCTGTTCCGGGGCAGCACCGGCCGGAAGCAGCGCCCGGCGCTCGGCCGGGCGGTCGTGTGGACGGGCTTCCACCAGGGCGTCCCCGAGGTGTCGATCCGCTTGGCGGCGGCGGTCGAAAGCTCCGGGGCGAGCCCGAAGGCGGCGTTGGCGAGCGCCACGAGGCGCCCGTGCTCGGAGACCGCCCCCCCGGCGATGGTCGCAGAGGCGCCGAGCAGGGCGTCGAGCGTCGGCCCGGTCGGTGCTGAGGTATGGGGGGCGGCCCGCTCGATCTGGCGGGCCGTCGCTCCGGCCCCGAGGGCCTCGAAGCGGGTGAGGGTCCAGACGGGATCGACGACGAGCCCGTCGAGGAGCTGCTTGCTCTTGGCGTGGACCCCGAGGTTGGACGGGAGGGCCTCGATGGCATGGACGAGGTGCTCGCAGAGGTGGGCGGCGCCATAGCCCTCCAGGGTTCCGAGGACGCCGTCGCTGCGCAGGGCGTCGAGGGCGGTGGCGATGCCGGCGTGGCACTCGCCGGTGATGGCGAGCGAGTCGTCCCCGTTGGCCTTGGTGGTCGCCCAGTCGGTGAAGACCTGGTGGTGGGCCGACCAGCGCCCCCCGGCGTAGCGCAGCACCGCCCGGAGCTCGTTCAACCTGATACGCGCCTCTGCGACCGTCATCTTCTCGGGCGAGGCGATCTCGCTTCGCTCGGCGATGGCGACGATCTCATCGGTGCTCCAGCCCGCCGGGTCGGCGCAGCAGGCGACGAGCAGGCCGAGTAGGCCGAGATCGTCCCAACGAGCTTTGTAGGCGGACTCGTAGAGGTCATACATCGGCTGTCCGCTGGCATGGCGCGCAGTAGGCCCGGGACCCGCTTCGTCGAGCAGCCCCTCGGGGTCGATCTTTCCCTCGACGATCAGCTCACAGCAGGTCCTCGCCCAGAGGAACAATCCCTCCGCCCGATCGGCGACGCTCCGGGCGAGCCGGCCGATCTCCTCGTCCCCGAGCCGGGTGGACATCGGCTCGAGGAGCCTGGTGGCGAGGGTCACGATCACGTCCCGGTCGTGATGGTCCTCGAGCTCGACGGTGGCGATCTCCTCGGGAGCTACGCCGCCGAGGGCGGGCGGCCCGGGGCGGGTGGTGCAGACCCAGGTCATCCAGGCCGGCGCGACCCTGATCGCTTCGGCGAGCCGCTCCACGAAGTCCTTCGGGGCCTGGTCGAGCTCGTCGAGGAGGACCACGAAGCGTCCCGGCCCATCCCCGTCAGCAGTCTTGGCCTCGACGGCTTGGATGAGCGGTACGACCAGCTGGCCCCAGAGCCTCTCCTCCTCGGGGGTCTCACCGAGCCGACTGCGCAGTTCGGCGTGGGCCGGGACGAGCCCGTGGCGGGTGGCGAGGCCGACGGCGACCCGCCGGCACAGCGTCACCCAGTCCCCGGGGGTGTCGGGCCGGGCGAGGAGCGGGTCGCGCAAGAACGCGGCGTCTCCTGCCACCAGGCCCCTCCAGACGGGGGTCCCCCCGCTCGAGACGGATGCTTGCCACCAGGCGCGCAGCAGGGACGACTTGCCGGTCCCGGGGGCTCCGACGATGTGGACCACCCGCACCCGCCTGGCTTCGGGAGCGGGGTCGAGCTTGGCGGAGATCGCGTCTTGGAGCCCCGGGCGCTCGGCGAACCACCTGGCGTCGCCGGCCGCCTGGTCGCCGGCCGCCTGGTCGACGGCAAGGGGCGCGACGGCAAGGGGCGGGCCGGCGCCGGGCCGCCCGAAGCCGACCGGCGCGCTGGTCGGCTGCCAGAGCGCCGGGGGTGGCAGGTCGCGGGTGGCCAGCGCGGCTTCGGCGTAGGCATCGGCCACCGCAGCGGCGAGGCTCCGCCCGAGGGGGATCTGCGCCACCAGCTCCTTGGCGAAGCTCGTCGCTTGGTCGTGGGGGACCGGGGAGCCGAAGGCCACCACGGCGACCCCCGCTCTGGCCAGGGCAGGGGCCAGGGCCGAGTTGGTGGCGGGGTCCCCGTCCCCCCCGTCTACCCCAGCCCCCGCCCCGCAGGCGAGGAGGAGCGCGATCCCCACCCGAGCCCCGAGCAGCTCGACCAGTTCGTTCGCCCCGACCAGGATCGGATCGCCGTCGGCCCCGGCCAGCCACAGGCCATCGGGCCTGCCGTGGCCGTCGAAGATCCACAGCCCGACCGGCTGGCTGCTCGAGTCATTGTGAGCCTCGAGCTGGCTCGAGAGAGCCCCGAGGCTCTCGGTGGGATCGCCGAGGACCCTCAGTCCTTCCCGGCGCCCGAGCAGGTCGACGACCGAAGAGGCCGGGAGGGTGCCGGCGCCAGGGACCGAGCGGGGCCCGACGCTCACCGCCACCGACAGCCGCCCGTTCCCGCCCCCCGGGTCGGCGAGGTCCCTGTCGGCACTCGTCTCGACGCCCCTGCTCTCGTCGACGCCCCTGCTCTCGTCGTGGGCGTCGTTCTCGCCGAGGGCCCTGAACAGCGCCATCCGGGCCCTCGGGGGGCCGGCGGCCAGCTCCCAGGGCAGCTCCCAGAGCCGCCGGTCGGCGTCCTCGGCGACCCGCACCCCAACCTCGCAGAACCCACCTTGCCTCGGGGCCACCGACTCGACGGCTTGACTCACCGGATCGGACCACAGCAGGAGTCCCAGTCCCTGGACCAGGTCCGCTCGACCTTCTTCGTCGAGCTCGCCTCTTGCGAGCAGCTGGGCCGATCCGACCAGGTCACCGAGGGTCCGATCGACCGCCCTGGCAGGAAGGACACAGCGAGCCTCGAGGAGCTCCCGCTCCCCGGTCCCGCCGCCAGCCTCGACGACCCCGACCCAGAGGTCGGCGTCGTCACCCGAGAAGACCACCTCGACTGCCATGATCGAGCCTACCTACCGCAACCGGCCCCGAGCGGGGCCGAGGTCGGCGAGGAGCCGGCGCGCTCGGCGGGTGAGAAACTTCTCGTAGGCCTCCCGGCCGGCCGGCCGGCGGTAGGAAGGGGGGAGGGCTTCGGGACGCACGGAGAACACCTCGGCCAACACGACCCGGGCCTGCTCGAGGGTGGGCAGTTCCCGAGCGTCGAGGATCCGGCGGGCCTCGGCTTCGGCCAGATCGCGTGCGGCCAGCGTTCTTGCGCTCCGGGCGACGCTCGCAATGAGCCGGTCCACATCGTCGGGTGAGCCGCAGGAGAGGTCCGGCCCTAGGCGGTCGGAAACGGCTCGGCGGACGGCCGACCGGGCCGTTGCAGCATCGCAGCGTCCTGCGCGCACGAGCAGGCCGGCCGCCGAGGAGGTGAGCTCGTCGACCAGCCGGTCGCTCCCCTCCGCGAGACGCTCGGTGAGCACGCTGCCTTGCGCTTCGGCCGGCTCGAAGGACTCGGTGTCCTCACCGGAGACCGGCTCGGCGATGTGGCGCGACAGCAAGGCACTCGGCGCGAAGACGTGGCGCTCCAAGAGCCTGGCGGTACGGGGGTTGGCCGCGAGGGCTGCGAAGATCTGCTCGACCCAGTGAGCCACCTCGGCCGCGCTCGGACCGTCGAAGGAGGCATCAGAGCCCTGCTCCCTCGCCAGCCGGCGGGCCAGGTGATCGTAGGGAAGGAAATGGCCCCTCTCGGCAGGTCCCGTCTCGTCACCGACACTCCAGATGATCTCCACGAGCAGGGTCGTGGCCGTCTCGACATCGCAGTCGAGATGTCCCGCGGCGTACGCGTGGTCGAGGCTGTCTCGGATTGCTTTGCTCGATGCTACGCGACCAGGGCGGGCGACCAGTCCCTGGCCAACCCGTTCGGAACGAAGGGAGATCGG
>JAKARG010000268.1 GCA_021819345.1 Actinomycetes bacterium
CGATCTCGGGGACGGGAAAGTCGTAGTCGGGTCCAACGGCCTGCTGCGCGTCGTCGCTGAGAAGAAGGTTGATCCCCGCCTCTACCTCCCGCAACGAAGTCGGGCACGTCCACAGACTCCAGCGGGCGTCGCCCGGCTGCTGGAGGAGGCCGACGGTCTTGCCGTCCTTGCGGTCCCGGTAGCCGAGGACCACCGCCTGGCGTCGCTGCAGCGCCACCCACGAGTCAAGGCGGTGACGCAGAGAGCGGGCGAGCTCCTCGCCGATCGCTGGCACGCTGGTGACTCCCTCGGCCCGGTCACGGAGGGCAGCGAGGGCCTCGTCGGCAACGGCCGCAGGATCGAGGGTCTGTGGCGCCGGGTTGGGATTGGTGTGCTCGTCATGATGGCGGACCATGGCGAGGGCGGTAGCAGTGAGACCTCGGTCGAGCGCCCTGGGGGCGAACGGGGTGACCGAAAGCGCCTCGACATGGCGGGCGAAAGTGGCGTGGAAGTACTCGAAGGTCTCGTAGTGCGAAAGGTCGCGGGGGCGAGCCCAGTTCAAGACGGTGACGATGAGACCTGGGCCTCGACCTCGCCCGATACGACCCGTGGCCTGGACGTACTCGGCGGTGACCTTCGGCTGACCACCGACCACCATCAGGCCGAGTCGTGGGACGTCGACCCCGACCGAGATCATGTTCGTCGCCAGTAGGACGTCGACTGGGCGCCGGTCGATCTGCTTCGCCTGCTTCCCGCCCCGAGGCTGCGTCCGCTCTGGCTTGGCTTCGGGCCGGAACGTGAGGCCGAGCTGCTCCAAGACGCCCGGGATCTCACTGGAGGTCATCCGGGAGGTGAGCTCGCGCTTCTCGCGCAAGAAGCGACGGCCCATCCCGCGGCCAGCAGTAGATGGCTGGGACAGCCGAGTGGATACGTCGTCGTCGACCAAGCGGCTCATGCCGGCCAGCTCTCGCAGGGCACTGAAGTAGCCGACGAGGGTCATCCACGGATCAACAGCCCCACCGTAGCGATCGAAGAGGGCTTGCGCTGCGCCGAGCAGGGCCACGTAGATGCGGATCTCGACGGCCTTGATGCGCCGGCCCGGCGCGCACACGCCGAGGTAGCGCTGCCCCGGGGTCACCGAGGGATCACGCTGGACGGCGAAGAAGGAGTCGCCGGCATCCAGGCCCGGGGCGGGGAACACTTCCAAGCGGCGCCAGAACACTTGGTGCGCCTGGGTTTCGGCCCGTCGGACGGTCGCGGTCGAGGCCACGACTTTCGGGCGAACGGTCCGTCCCTCGACCTGCCAGCTACACAGATGGTCGACTGCCGTCTCGTACAGGCCCATAAGGCTGCCCAACGGTCCGCTGATCAGGTGCAGCTCGTCCTGGATGATCAGGTCAGGGGGCCGTAGCGGTCCCCCTTCGACGGTGTGCGCCGCTGGGTGGTTGCCCCGTCGTTGGTGGCTGTCGCGCTCGTCGAGCACCTCGTCGAGATCGGGATGTCGCCATCCGTGCCGTTCGCAGCGCCGGCCCACCCGGCCGAAGAGCGCCCGGGTGGGGCCCTGCCATGGGAGCTGGGCGAATTTGTCCGCCGTGGCGATCACCATCGACGGGACGAGCCGGTAGATCTCGTCGTCCACGGTTACCACGGGTAGCCCCTCGCCAGGCGCCTGGCGCCGCGTGAACCGGCAGCGCCCGAGCGGGTCGCCGCAGTACAGCAGCGTGCGCTTGTGCACCGGGTCATACTCGGCGTCCTTCGAGGCGCTGACGGGCGCCCCGCACCACGGGCAGGAGGTGAGTTGGACGGGGCTCGAGCCACCCCCGTAGTAGGCGTTCCCCCGCGCCTCCTCGATCGCCTTGGACGCCTGCCCACCCGTCGTCGGCGTCACGTTCGCTCCCACCCACAGCCCCAGACGGAAGGGCACTTCGCCGAGGCTGCTGTCTCCAGCGGTGGCCCGCTGCCGGCGGACCTGCTCGCAGGCGCACAGCAGCGTCGCCGCCCGTTGGAACTGCTGCACGGTCAGCAGCCGGAGCGTGTAGCGCATCAACACGCCGACACCGTCACCGCCGTCATAGCCGGAGGTGGTCCCTTGCAGGCGGCGCATCGCCAGGGTGAAAGCCGTCAATCCCAGGTAGGCCTCGGTCTTGCCACCACCGGTCGGGAAGAACAGCAGATCTACCAGTCCCTCGCTGCCCGGCCCGCGCTCGGCGTGGCGCGGGTCGGCCAGGCTCGGAAGGTTCAGGAGCAGGAAACCGAGCTGGAACGGATACCAGCGGTGGCGTTCGGGGCGGTCCATCTCGGCGACCGCGTCGTCGAGGCTCACCGTCGGCTCGGCCCGTCGGCGCGCGGCGGCCAGGGTGTGCACCCGCTGGAGCCACATCACCTCGTTGGCGAAGCGAAACGCGTCCGCCGCCTCCCGGTGGTAGGTGGGGCTCACCGGGTCGAGCAGGTCGACCCCGGCCTCGATCCGTTCGGCAACTCGTTCGCACTGGGTCAGCGCTTCTGCCGCGGCGCTCTCGAACCCATCGAGCCGGCTGGTCGGATCGCCGGTCCGGGCACGCTGATGGGCGATCCAAGTGCGGTAGGCAGCGACCAGAGGGCGCACCAGCCTCGCCACCTCGACGTCCGACGCTCGGGCCAATGCGGCCATATCGAGCTCCACCTCGGCTAGGGCAGGGAAATCCGCCACCGTCGGAGGCTCCGTGCGGCGCACCTCTGCCACAGGTACGGCCGTCGTCGTGACCGTAAGGGCACGGCGCGGATCAGACGGGTCGACGTCGGCGTGCACCCCCGTCCCGTGACCCACCGCAAACTCGACCGTGTCTCGGTACGCCATGTCGAGCGCACGAGACTCCTGCGAGTTATCCACACACTGGCCGAGCACCTGCGGACGGCGGAGCACCGCCCCGCCGTTGGGATCCCGCGTCGCGAGGGCCGTCTGGAATAGCCACGCCTCGTCCTTCCGACTCGGTTGCTCCTCCTGGTCGTTGACCAAGAACGCGGTCACCACCCAGTGGTCACCGATCCGGCGGATCTCGCCGCGAATGATCACCCCCTCCTGGGTCGGGTCCGGGACCAGCGGACCGAACGTCCCCTCCGAAAGCAGCAGCCGACAAGAGCCGCCAGCCGGATGCCTCCGCCACGCTCGCCGAGGGCCGTTGCCACCCTCGGTCTCCAACGTGACTCGTTCGTACCGTCCCCACCGGGCATCGACCTCGATCTCCGTGGACGTGCCGGCTACGCCGAACGTCAAACCGATCGAGGAGGGAAAGAGCGACGGGCCGGGCAGCGTCCCGACATCCGGCGACGTCTCCTCCGATTCTGCCGAGCCCTCTACCGCGAGCTCGTCCTGCTGCCCGTCGTAACTCCCCGCGTCGGGTTGCGAGCGGCGAGGCGCCAGCATCCCCACCAGGTAGTACTCGCGCACCGGCGTGTCAGTCACCAGCTCCTCGGTCTCGCCTCCCTCCGGTCCGAGGATGTTCGCCATCAACTTCTGCTCCAACTCAGCACGGATCGCGGCAGGTGGCGGCGGGGCCAAGACCTGCGCGTCGCCAACGGGCTCGGCTGTCACGGCTCCACCTCGAACAGCGCAGGGGCCGCGGGAACAGAACGACCGCGCCTAGCCGGCCCTCGCTTTGCCTTCTTGTCGTGCAGGCCCAACCGGACCTCCTCCGCGTAGCGCTCGTGGTTCAACTCCAGCAGGCGATCCAACAGCTCGACCCGGGCCTCAGGAGACACCGTGAACCGCGTCCCCTGCCGAGTTTCCCAGAAGTCGTGATCGAGCCTCAGATCCTCCCAGCCGTAGGCGGCAGCCACGGCATGATCGAGCTCTACGTGAAGTCGACGCAGCTCGGCAACGTCGGAGGCCTCGTCTTTCGAGTTGTGCACCCGGTTGTAGGTGGCAGTGAGCCCCTCCCAGCGATCCAACATGAGCCGGCGCCTTTGTATGTCTAGGACTTCTCCGGCTCTGGTAGTTGCTTCCGTCCATTCGGGCTGGGGGAACGTTTCAAATACATCGGAAGGGGTGTAGCGCGGATTACTCCCCATTGGCGGGCCCCACGTGAGCCACCACCACCCGTGCACGTCTGATTGGAGGACAGCGAGATGATGGTAGTCATCGAATGCATACACAGGGGCAGTCTGATCAAATACAACCCCATGGCATCGCACAAAACTCCAAGTGTTGTACTTGCCAGTTAGTGGACGCGACAGAACTCGTTCGTACTGCGCTATGGCGCTATATAGCGCCATAGTAGGGCGCTTAAATAGCCACCACTTGTCACGTGGCCCTCTTTCCTTGCATCGGTCGCGTTCTGGCTTAACATATCTCCGCACATGGTCAAAGGGTTCTTCGTACACCATTGCTTCCTGAATCGACCAGTCGCGAAAGTAGATGACCCAGCGACTAGCCCGTTGGTCAGGATGAGTATTGATATCCTGACCATTTACGTACGGAAGAACGACCTCCGTGTTAGAGTCATCTGCAGCGAGAAGTTCCCGCGCTCGGTCCTCCGATAAACAGAATCCTTCGGCGAAGACATATGAGCCAATAAACGAGCTCTTAGCGTTCGCTTCCAAGCGCTGAGGCGTTCCAGTTGAGCGCGTCGCTCGTTCGAGAGCAGCGGTTATGGCCGATCCCGGCTGCTCGTCGAGGACGAACCGTCCCCGCCATCGCGCGTGCTGTGCCCACAGTTGCGCGACATGAACACTTGCCTCACCGGGCCAAGGGCGGCTCCGGTTTGCGCTCGTGAGAACCCAACCTGACTTAAGAAGATAATCGAGACCGACCTCGCGTGAATCGCCTCGCGCTATCATGCTCGTAGCGAGCAAGCCCCACCTCTTGCTGAGAACCGACGCACGAAGGAGAAAGTACGTAACCAGGTCAGCAAGGCCCCGTCGATTTCCCGCGATGTCGCTGATGAGATGTTTTCTATAGGCCTCTCCCAGGATTCCGCCAAGCTTCGGACCGCCCGAAAAGGGGGGGTTGCCAACGATAGCGTCGAAGCCGGAGTAGATCG
>JAKARG010000269.1 GCA_021819345.1 Actinomycetes bacterium
CGGCCTTGTAGGCCGCGAAGTGCACGACTGCGTCCACCCGGTGGGCCTCGACCAGCCGGCTCATCGCGCCACGGTCGGAGACGTCGGCGACCACCAGGGGCAGCGACCCGGCCGCTCCGCGATGCCCCCGCTCGAGCGAGTCGGCGAGCAGCACCTCCCGACCCCGCTCGGCGAGCAGGCGGGCGGTGATCGAGCCGATGTAGCCGGCGCCGCCGGTCACGAGGATCGTCATGCCCGCCAGTCTGGCCGATCGCGGCACCCGCCCCCTGCCCCTGTGCCGGTGAGAGCTTCGAGCACCTCCAGCAACCGGCGACCTGCCGCAGCCGCATCCAGAGGCGGCGGATCGCGCACCTCGGGGTCGGCAAGGGCGGCCCCGACCGCGTCGAGCACGCTGAGGACATCGGGACCGCTGACCGCCGCTGCGCCCCGCTCGAGCTCGTGGGCGAGGTTCTCCCGGCCGTGGCCGGGCACCACGTCGAGCAGCAGCAGGCCCCGACCGAGCGCCCTCGCCTCGTGGCAGGTCATGCCCGGGGTGGTGACCACCAGGTCGGCCGCAGCCATCGCCTCGGAGACCCGGGTGTCGTCCCCGAGCGCCACGAGCCGGGGGCGATCGGCGGCGATCCTCGCGAGCTGGGCGCGAACGACCTGGTTGCGGCCGCAGGCAACGAGCGCGTAGCGGCCCGAGCCGGCCAACGCCACAGCCAGCTCGACGAGGGGCCCGAGCCCCCAGGCTCCACCCATCACCAGCACCACCTCGACGTCCCCGGGTAGGCCGAGGGCGGCGCGGGCTGCGGCACGGCTCGGCGGGCAGGTGAACTCGGCCCGAAGCGGCGGGGCGATGATCTCGACCACGGCGTCGGGCCGGTAGCGACGGACGCTCGCCGCTCCCAGGCGGGAGGTGACGAGGAACAGGTCGGTCTCGGGGTGGACCCACATGCGATGCGCCGTGGAGTCGGGGAGGAGCACGACGCTCCAGGAGCAGCGCCCCTCCCGGCGCAACCGGGCGGCGACCCCGGCCCCGGTGGCGAAGACCGACAGCACGAGCCCCACGGGCGGCCTGCCGAGGGCCGCTTCGAGGGCCCGGGCGACCTCGGGGGTGGCCCGGGCGACCCCGGCGCGCTCGGCCGCCCGGGCCAGCGCGCCACCGGGACGGAGCTGGTCGAAGTGGAAGGCGTCGTAGAGCGCCGGCGCGGCAAGCAGCCTGCGGAAGACCGCCTCGGCGGCCCGGGCCGGGCCGCCGGCCCCGAGGCTCCCGACCACGTCCAGGGTCGCGGTATGCCATCCGGCCGCCTCGAGCACCGAGGCGCACGCCGCGGCGAGGGCGTCATGTCCCCCCCCGATCGACCCGGTGAGCAGCGCCGCCCGACCAGGGGCCGACGCAGGGCGGGGCGGGGTCAACCCGCTGGCACCCGGGCGCGAGCCCGCTGCGGTCGGGTCGTTCCGGGCAGGCTGGTCGTTCCGGGCAGGCTGGTCGTTCCGGGCAGGCTGGTCGTTCCGGGCAGGCTGGTCACTCCGGGTGGGCGAGCCGGGTCGTGGTTGGCGAGCGGGTCGTGGTCCGGCCCTACCCGAGGGTGAGGGCGAGGACCGCCACGTCGTCGCTCCGGTCCGGGTCGAGGAGCCGGCCGGTGAGCAGCTCGCAGAGGGCTTCGAGGCGGACCGCCGGGGCCTCCCCGGCTGCCAGCCACTCCCCGGCACCGACGAGCTCCTCCAGCCGGCGCAGCCCGACGTCGAGGTCGCGCTCCCTGCGCTCCACCAGGCCGTCGGTGAAGCCGACGAAGGTAGTGCCGGCCTCCAGGTCGACGGTGGCATCGGGCCTGAGGGCGGAGCGGGGAGCGCCGATCGGCGGTCCGGTAGCCCCCTCGAGCCACCTGAGCGACCCGTCGGGGAGGTGGAGCAGGGGCGGTGGGTGGCCGGCGTTGGCGTACGAGAGCCTCCAGGCGGTCCGCCGACCGGGGGCTGGGCGCTCCAGGCGGGCGTAGAAGGCGGTGGCCAGGCGCGCCATGGAAAAACTCTGGACGAGCCGGTCGGCTCGGTCGAGCACCTCGGCGGGCTGGGCGACCTCCGTGGCGTAGGAACGGATCACGCTTCGCAGCTGGCCCATGCTCGCCGCTGCCCGGAGGTCGTGGCCCGCCACGTCGCCGATGGTGATGCTGACCGCCCCGTCGGGCACGGCGAACAGGTCGTACCAGTCGCCTCCGACGCCGGCCGAGGCCGGCTGGTAGCGCGCTGCGACGGCGATGCCCGGCTGGGCCTCGATCGCCGGCAGGAGCGCCCGCTGCAGGGCCTCGGCGGCGGCGTGCTCGCCGGTGTAGAGCCGGGCGTTGTCGACCGCGAGCGCCGCCCGGGCGGCGATCTCGGAGGCCACCTCGACGTCGGGCTCGTCGTAGCACCCCGACGGGTACGGCTCGGTCCGCACGAGGGTGATCGCCCCGAGCACCGACCCCCGGGCGAGGAGGGGCACCACGAGCAAGGAGCGCATCCGGATCGCCCGGTACAGCGAGCAGACGGCCTCGTCCGGCGAGACCTCGGCGAGGTAGGCGTCGTCGCAGTCGGCGACCAGGGTGGGCGCAGCGGTGGCGAGCGTCCGGGCGAGCGACGACGCCGGGTTGTGGCGCCGGGGGAGGCGGGCCTCGGCGGCCCGCATGAGCCTCTCGGGCTCGGCGGTACGGGCAGCGACGGCGACGAGGGACCGGCTGCCGATGCCGTCGCAGAGGTCGACCACGCACAGGTCGCCGAGATCGGGGACGAGCCGCCTCGCGAGCCGCTCCAAGGTGACGTCGAGGTCCAAGCTGGCGGCGAGCTCGTAGGAGATGTCGGCTCCGAGCTGCACCCGGCGCAGCAAGGTCTCGGTGCGGGGATCGCTTCGCAGGTCGAGCCCTGCCCCGCTGGCGCCGGCGCCAGGGAGGTCCCCCTCGACAGCGCCGACTGCCCCCCCGGGCAGCCCCGGTCGATCCTGCGCTCCGCCGTGGGTGACCACCGGCGGAGCGTAACAACCGGTGCGCTCCGGCGCGCCCCGAGATACGAGCGCCCGACCGCCTGCCCCGCAGGGGCGCGCCACCGGTGGTCCGCTCGGGCCCTACCGGGGTCCCGGTCCCCACAGGCGAGGACCGAGCCCCGAGGCGCGCTCGATCCGCCGGCCGATCGCAGCACGGATGGCCGCCTCCTCGCCGACGACCAGCAGCCGCCGGCGGGCCCGGGTGACCGCGGTGTAGAGCAGCTCCCTCGTGAGCAGCCGAGAGGCGGGCGACGGCAGCACGAGCACGACCCGGTCGAGCTCGGAGCCCTGGCTCTTGTGCACGGTCATGGCGTAGACCGTCTCCAACCCCGAGAGCCGGCTGGTCCCGACCGGGTCGCGACGCCCGGCAAATGCGACCACCCGGGCTCCCGGGCCCGGAGCCCTCCCGGCAGGGGCCCTCCCGGCAGGGCCTCGCGCACCGAGGAGTGGGCCGGCGGGGGCACCGTGGCCGCCGGCGGGGGCACCGTGGCCGCCGGTGGGGGCACCGTGGCCGCCGGTGGCGCCAGGCGCCACCTCATCTTCGCCCCGGGCAGACACGACCACCCCGGTGTCGCCGTTGAAGATGCCGAGCCCGTAGTCGTTGGTCGTGACCATCACCGGCCGCCCCGGGTACCAGGGACCTCGGTCGACGAGCCCGGGGACCGCCTCGGCGACCCAGGCTTCGATCCGGTCGTTCCAGGCGCCGACGCCTGCCGGGCCGTGACGGTGGGCGCAGAGCACCCGGCCGCCCCCGAGCGCAGAGGCAGCCGCCTCCGCGGAGCCGTCGCGAGCCAGGCGGACCATCGGCTCCGCCCAGGAAAGGGCCTCGTCCCTCATGGCAGCGAGCTCCGGGTCCGAGGCGCCGCCCGCGTCGATCGGCGTCCAGGCGAGGGCGGGTCCGCCACCGGCGAGGAGCCCGAGCGCCGTCGTGGCGTCACCACAGCGCACCGCCTCGGCGAGCGTGGCGAGGTCTCCGCCCGAGCGGTGGTTGGTGCGCAGGGCGGTGACCGACGCAGCGATCGGCGGCCGCCCGCCGGCCACCGGCGACGGGCGGCCCGAGGCCAGGACGTCGTCACCGGGGACGGCCTCCTGGGTCCCCGGCCGCCGGGAGCCGGGCGCTCCCGAGGTGGAGGTCGTCGGGAGGCCCCCACCGACCACGTCGGCGAGCACAGCGCCGGCCTCGACCGAGACCAGCTGGTCGGGGTCACCGACGAGCACCAGGCGGGCGTCGGGCCGGACCGCCTGGAGCAGCTGGGCCATCAACCCGAGCGAGACCATCGACGCCTCGTCGACCACGACGGTGTCGTGGGGGAGGCGGTTTCCCGCCCGGTAGCGGAACCCCCCCGAGCGGCTCGCCCCGAGCAGGCGGTGGAGGGTCGCGCCGGAGGAGCTGGCCAGGCGCAGGGCGACGGCCGGGTCGACGGGCAGGCGGCCGGCCTCGGCCCGGACCGCCTCCTCCAGCCTCGCGGCCGCCTTGCCCGTCGGGGCGGCGAGCGCGACGAGCGGCGGTCGGCGGCCTTCCACCAAGGCCTCTTGGTGGCAGACCGCGAGCAGGCGGGCGACGGTGGTGGTCTTGCCGGTCCCCGGCCCGCCGACGAGGACCGTCAGGCTGCGGGTGAGGGCGTGGAGCACCGCCCGGCGCTGGTCGGGGTCCTCGGGAGCCAGGGCTTCCCACGACGCCCCCGACGGCTCCCCCGCAGGGGGGTCCACCGGGACAGAGGCCCGAGACGCCAGCTCGGCCGCCACCAGCCGCTCGTCGCGCCAGTAGCGGTCCAGGTACAAGGCGCTGCCGACGAGACGCAACGGCCGCTCGTGCTCGGCCCCCACCCCCTCTCCCGTCTGGCCGCTTCCGATCGCGGCCTCGGGCGCCGCTTCGACCGGCTCCCCGCAGGCGACGAGCGGGCTCTCTGCGACCGCCCTGACCCAGGCACCCGGCTCCGGCCAGGGCAGCCCGGACAGCTCGACGTCGTCGTCGAGGTCGCCGGCGGCCACCTCC
>JAKARG010000270.1 GCA_021819345.1 Actinomycetes bacterium
GCCATCTCCTGCTCGACGAGCCGGTAGCCCTGGACGCCGGTACCGCCGAGAAGCTGGCGGCAACGGCCGAGGTCGCCGGCGTCGGGTCCGTGGTCTTCTTCAGGTCCCGCTTCGACCCCGGGCTATCGCCGTGGTGGGACCAGCTGCGCCGCGGTGGCTGGGCAGTGGCGACCTACGTGGAGATGGGCTCGATCAGCACCCCTTCGAGCCCGTACGCCGGGCCTGGTTGGAGACGGGAGCGTGGTGCGCTCTGGGACGTCGGCCCCCATGCCCTGGCGACGATCACCGTCGGCCTCGGTCCGGTCGAGACGGTGAGCGCAGTCGCCGGTCCGGGCGACACGGTGGTCGTCTCCACCGGGCATCGTGGTGGCGGGGTGGGTTGCTCGGTGCTCGCCCTCGACGCTCCGCCGGCCGCCCGGGACCGGAGGGCCACCTTCTACGGCGAGCGGGGAGTCCTCCACCGCCCGGAGGTGGGGGGACTGGTCGGCGAGGCCTACCGGCGGGCGCTCGAGGACCTGCTCGCTACGATCGCCGACGGCCGGCGTGGGCACCCCTGCGACCTGCGCTTCGGCTCGGAGGTGGTCCGGGTGCTCGCGGCTGTCGACGATCTGCTGCAGCGGTCCGTCCCCGAAGCGGGTTGATCCTTCGGCGCTCGCGCCCCCGGCGCGGCCGACGGCGCCCTGCACTTCGCAGAGCGGGGCTCGGTAGGGTCGGGCGATGCAGATCCTGGTCCTCGGTGGCACCGTCTTCGTCGGTAGGGCGATCGTCGAGGTTGCCGCCGAGCGTGGCCACGAGGTCTCGATCTTCGGCCGCGGCAGGACCGGTCGAGAGCTGTTCCCCGGCCTTCCCCGGGTGCTCGGCGACCGCAGCACCGGCGACTACCGGTCGCTGGCCGGTCGTCGCTTCGACGCCGTGGTCGACGTGAGTGCCTACGTACCCCGTCACGTCGCTCAGGCCGCGTCCGCCCTCGGGGGGCAGTTCGCCGGCCGGTACCTGCTCATCTCGAGCGGCTCGGTCTACGACTTCTCCCGGATCGACCGGCCGGCAGCCGAGGACGCCCCCCTGCTGCCCGCCGAGCGGGGCACCGAGGAGGTCACCGGGGCCACCTATGGGCCACTGAAGGTCGCCTGCGAGCAGGAGGCCGAGAGGTGCTTCGCAGCGCAGGCGACGATCGTGCGCCCCGGCATCGTCGCCGGGCCGCACGACCCGACCGATCGCTTCACCTGGTGGGTCCGCCACGTTGCCGCCGGAGGCCGCCTGCCGGTCCCCGAGCACCTCGACCAGCCGGTCCAGGTCGTCGACTCGAGGGACCTGGCCCGTCTCGTCGTCTCGCTGCTCGAGGCCGACCGGCCCGGGACCTACAACGCCGTGGGCCCGGCCGAGCCGACCAGCTTCGCCGGGCTCCTCGACGCCTGCGCGGCCGCCGCCGCAAAGGCCGGTCGCAGCGGCCCTCTGGAGCGGGTCGTAGTCGGCGCCGGCCTCGAGCTGCCCCTCGTGCTCGACCCTGGCGCTCCTTGGCTCATCTTCCAGCGAGACTCCTCGGCGGCGCGTGCAGCCGGGCTCACCGCCACGTCCCTCGCCCAGACGGCCGCCGACGTCCTCGAGTGGGACGAGGGGAGGGGGTCGGTGCCTCTCGTCGAGGGCCCGAGCGCAGAGCGCTTGCAGGCGGCCCTCGCGGCGGGCCTTCCGCTGTAGGACCACCTGGCGCCGGCCAGCGCCAGGTGGCAGCTGGTCGCCACCAGCTCGGACGCCGCTTCAGCGGTCCGCGCCCCCGGCGTCCGGTGCCCGGTGCCCGGGGACCCCGGCCGGCTCCGTCCCCCTGCACCGGCGCAGGCCTGCTCATCGGCGCGGCGGCCCGAGGGTCGGTCGCCGGCGCTGTCCGGGACGCTGGCGCAGCGCCGGGTTGGTGTTGCGCGACCCCCTCGTTACTATCGCCACCAGCTCGCAACAGGCCGGGGCCGGGCACGCACGGTCCTTAGGCACCCCAGGTCCTCACGCCGGGACATTCCCTCGGAGCCGGGCCGCGAAGTAGAGAGGAAGAGGCTGCCCGATGGAAAGCGACGTGCCAGCCGGTGCCGACGGCGCTCGGGGAGGGAGCGACGAGAGGCCCTCGGAGGGAAGGCTGTCCCAGGCCTTCCACCTCTTCGACCTCTTCCCCCTCTCGGTGTCGAGCATCGGCCCGGTCTTCTCGGTGGCCGCGACCGGCGGGGTCATGGCCGCAGACGCGGGGTGGTGGACCCTGCCGGCGGTCGCCATCCTGGCGTTGCCCTTCGTCATCTCGGGCTTCGTCTTCCGGCTGCTCAACCGGCACTTCCCCCACTCGGGCGCGAGCTATCACTGGTCGGGCAGGGTCATGGGCCGGCGCATGTCGCGCTACCAGGCGTGGATCCTCATCCTCGCCTACTTCACCTCCATCCCCCCCATCGCCATCCCGGCAGCGAGCTACACCTTGGCCCTGGTCGCACCGGGTTACAGCGCTCCACCGACGGTCCAGATGGCGCTCACCCTGTTCTGGATCGCCTTTGCGGCCGCGCCGCTGCTGCTCGGGGCGAAGCCCACCGCCCAGATCACCAAGGTCTTCTTCGTCTTCGAGATGGTCTCGCTACTGGCCTTCGGGCTGCTCGGGGTCCTCAGCCTGCACCGGATCGGGGTGCCCGTGCACTTCGGGCCCCTGCCGCTCGGCGGGATGCTGATCGTCGCAGTGGTCGCAGCCACCGTGCTCGACGGCTGGGAGATCGACTCCTATGCGGCCGAGGAGTCCCAGCGTCCCCGTACCGACCCGGGAAAGAGCGGGCTCGTCGGAGCCTTCCTCGCCCTCGGCTTCTACGCCGTTCTCTACCCGCTGATGTTCGCAGAGACCCCGATGAAGCTGCTTGCCGCCAGCAACGACAGCGACCCGCTGGCGATCTGGGCGCGCCGGCTGATCCCCGGGGAGCACTGGGTCATCCTCGTCCCGATCCTCGCCTCCACTGCCGGCGGGCTCTGGCTCACCACTTACATCCTCACCCGGGCGCTCTATGCGATGGGTCGGGAGAACCTGATCATGCCGGCCTTCGGCCGCACCAGCAAGCGCAACGTCCCCCAGTTCGCCACCCTGGTGGTCCTCGGCCTCACCTTGGCGGTTGTCGGCCTCCAGACCTTCGTCTCCTCGCTCGGATCCTTCTTCAACCTGGTCCTCTCGGCAGCGGGCTTCTTCCTCCTGGCCGAGTTCTTCCTCGATTCGCTGACCGCCATCGTGTTCCTTACCGTCGGGCACCGCAAGCTCCCCGACGTGAGCATCCAGCCCCACCGCCACCGCCTGCTGCTCGTCGGTGCCTGCTTCTCCTCCCTCGTCATGGGAGCCCTGCTCGTGACCTTCTTCGTCTACGGTCCGAAGGCCATCGGCGGGGGGATCGACCAGACCATCGGTGTGCTCATCTTCCTCGGCGTCGGCTTCGTGTGGCTCACTGGTCGGCGCAAGCCCCGGATGGTCACCTTCTCCGGCGACGACCTGCCGGTCGGCCGGGCCGCCCTCAGCGGAAGTGCCGCCGAGGGAGAGTGACCCGCCCACCGCCCACCGCCCACCGCCCACCGGGCGACCGGGTCGGGCGGGTCCCTTGCGGCCGCCCCTCGAGTAGCTCCGCCGGGTCGGGGCCGGCCCCCGTGCCCGTCGCTGCCGGGCCGGCCACGTGCCCGCCGCCTCCCGGGGGCCTCGTGCCCGCCGGCCGCCGGCCCACCCATCCCGCGACAGCGGTGACCCCGTCCCCCGGGAGGGCGCCTCGGGTCAGACCTGCGTCCGCTCGGGGGGGCGGGGGGTGACGAGGCTGGCCCGGAGGCGGTCGATCGTGCGGGCCACGGCGAGCGTCGCGGACAAGGGGTGGACGGGCTCCGCGCGCCCGGCCGCGACCTCGGCGAAGTGCTCGACCATCAGTTGGTAGAGCCGCCCGCCGCCGCTCCGTCGCTGCTCGACCCGGCCGGTGGCGTCGCGCCATAGGTAGGTGGTGTCGTCGGGGCCGGGAGTGAACGCCTGCTCGCAGTAGAGCGCCCCCTTGGAGCCGACGAGCTCGAGGATCTGGCGCCCCGCCGCGTCGAAGGAGCACTCGAAGCTCGCCGTCGGGCCGCCGGGGAACGAGAGCAGGCCGGCGAAGGAGATATCCACAGTCGCCCCGATCGACCCGTCGGCGGCCATCCCGCTCCCGGTCCCGGTGGGCTTGTCGGCGTCGGCCTCGGTGCCGGCGGGCTCGGGACCGCCGACGGCGGTGGCCGCCACGCGGTCCGGCTCGGTGCCGGCGAAGGCCAGGAGGGGTGCCAGGCAGTAGATCCCCACGTCGAGCAAGGCGCCCCCGCCCATCGCCGGGTCCAAGCGGTGGTCGCCTGGCCGGTCCATGCGGAAGGTGAACCCGGCATGGGCGAACCTCGGCTCGCCGAGCTCGGGGGAGCGGGCGGCGACGGCGATCGCCTCGCTGCGAGGGTGGTGGGGGGTCATGTAGGCCTCCAGCAGCACCCTGCCGGCCCGCTGCGCCGCGGCGGCCATCGCCTCGGCATCGGCGGCGGTCGTGGCGAGCGGCTTCTCGCACAGCACGTGCTTGCCGGCGGCGAGGGCAGCTTCGACCAGTGGGCGGTGGAGGCCGTTGGGCAGCGGCACGTAGACCGCCTCGACCTCGTCGTCGTCGAGGACCGTCTCGTAGCTCCGGTACCAGCGGGGACCCGGTCCGATCCCGCACTCGGCGCGCCCTGGCGTCTCGCCGGTGGAGGCGCTCGCGACCGCGACGACAGAGGCGCTGTCGGAGGCGATCAGCGCAGGGAGGACCGCCAGGCGCGCGATCCTCGCCGTCGGCCACGAAGCCAAGAAGATGCTCGGGCGCACGCCGGGATCGATCCAGGCGATCCGCCCGATGAAGGACGGCGTGATCGCCGACTTCACCGTCACCGGCGACATGCTCAAGTATTTCATCCGCAAGGTGCACGAGAACCG
>JAKARG010000271.1 GCA_021819345.1 Actinomycetes bacterium
ATCTATCCCGACGTGATCCCGCTGGTCGGGGTGGCGGGGGCGATCGAACCGGTCCACGCGCTCGCGTCGGTGATCGCCCGAGAGGGGGTCATCGCCGGGCGGATCGCCGCCAGCCTGGACCGCACCGACGCCCCCGTCGCAGCCCCCGACCGGGTGGCCGCCGCAGTCGCCGACACCGAAGCAGGGATCGGCGGGAGGCTGGCCGGCGAGCAACGCCGGGCGGTCGAAGCGATCTGCTCGTCGGGGCGTGGAGTCGAGCTGGTCGTCGGTGTCGCCGGTGCCGGGAAGACCACGATGCTCGCGGCTGTCGCAGCGGCGTTCGAGTCCTCCGACTGCCAGGTGCGCGGCACCGCGACCGCCGGTCAGGCGGCCCGTACCCTCGCCGACGGCGCCGACCTCGGGTCGTCCTCCACCCTCGCGAGTCTGGTCGGCCGGCTCGACCGGGCCCAGCTCCGGCTGGACAATCGGAGCGTGGTCATCCTGGATGAGGCGGGGATGACCGACGACATCGACCTGGCCCGCCTGGTCACCCACGCCCAGCTCGCCGGCGCCAAGCTCATCGTGGTCGGCGACCACCGCCAGCTCGGCGCGGTCGGCCCCGGCGGCGCGCCCGCCGCCATCGTCGCCCGCCACCCCGACGCCGTCCACCGGCTGGTCGACAACCGGCGGCAGGTCGACCCAGAGGAGCGGGAGGCTCTCGAGCAGCTTCGCGAGGGCGACATCGACTGGGCCGTCGACTGGTATACCGGCCACGGCCGAATCCGGCCGCTCGCCGACCGGGGCGGGGCGTTACAGGCGGCGGTGGAGGGGTGGGCGGCCGACACCGCCGCCGGCGCCGAGACCGCCCTGCTCGCGTGGAGGCGGACGAACGTCGCGGAGCTGAACAGCCGGGCCCGGGCGTGGATGGCCGCCACCGGACGGCTCACCGGCCCCCAACTCGACGTGGACGGTGTCTCCTACCGGGCTGGAGACAAAGTGATCGCGCTCGCCCCGGACCGTGACGTCGGGCTGGTCACCTCCCAACGGGCGATCGTCACCGCAGTCGAGGTCGAAACCGCCACCGTCGTGGTACGCACCAACGACCGCCGGCAGGTCGCCTCACCGCCGGCCAGCTCGGCGCCGACCGAGTCGGCCACCCCTACGCCACCACCGTCCACCGATTCCACGGCGCAACCGTCGAAAGGGCCCACCTGCTCGCGGATGGCGGAGGGCGGGAACTCGCCTACGGGGCCATGAGCCGAGCCCGGCATACCTCGACGGCCTACATGGTCGCCGACGACCTCGGCCAAGCCAGAGAGGACCTCACCCGCGACTGGGCCGCCAGGCGCACCCCCACCTGGGCAATCGACACCGGACTACCCGACACCCGGGCGGCCAGCAGCGACCCGAGGGTGATCAGCGAGCGGGAACGGGTCGGGATCGTCGCCGTCCGCCACGCCCATGGCCGGCTCCTTGCCGACGCCACCCGCCCCGGACGGCCGCCAACACCCACGGATGGCAGCGAGGATGTCCGTACGGCGCTCACCGACGCCCAGCACCGTCTTGCCGACCTGGCCACCCTCACCGGGGTGTACAGCGACGGGCCGATCGGTGACGCCGCCCGGCGAGCCGAACGAGACACCTCACGGCTCGCCGGGATCGAACAGACAGCCACAGCAGGCGGGTGGATCGAACGACGCCACGCCCGCCGCGACCTACCCGAGGCCACCGCAGCAGCGACCGCCGCCGAGTACCTGCTCGCAGGCCTCGTCGCCGCCGAGCGCCGCCGGCTCGACCAAGAGATCGGACGTCTCCAAACGGCCCTCGACGTCCTCGACCAGCGCAGTGTCACCGCCGCCCGGCGCTGGCAACGAGCGGCCAGCGAGCACGCCGCCGCCACCAAGGACCGGCAACACCTCGGCCGGGTCCTCGACGCCAGCCGCCGGCGCCTCGAGCAACCCGACGCGCCTACCCAGAGCCGCCACCAACCGGCCAACTGGAAGACTGCTCCTGGGTACGTCGCCGAGGCCGATAGGCCACCCGCGGGCACGGATGCGGCCCCAGGGATGTAGCGAACGGGCTGGACTACAGCAGCCCCGGAGCCCGGCAGCAGCCACCCTCGCTTCGACCGGGGTTGAGTCCCGGTCGGCGTCGGGTTGAAGCGCCGTCAAGGTGGCCCTTCGTGGACCTCGGCGCAGTGCCGGGCACGTCCTCCCTGCTTGCCGCCAGCGAGGAGGTATGACTGTCCCGCTGTCCCAGATAGCGCACCTCAGCGGGAATCTTCTCCGGGCGGGGCTTACGGGACGCACGCCGGCCGTCGCCGCCGCAGCTCCCAGTGGGATCGCAAGCCGTTGGTCTTGCGGGACGACTCGGACGTCGACATCGGTGGTTGCGATAGCCGCGAGACGGCGCGGAAGAGTCGGTGGGCTTGACTCTCGTGTTGGTTGAGGCTGTTGGCTGTGGGGCGTGGAGCATCTGCTGACGATCGGGGCCTTCGGCGGTCGTTGTGGTCTGTCGCCAAGCGCGTTGCGGTTCTACGACCAGTGCGGCTTACTTCGGCCGGTCGCGGTGGACGACTCGACCGGCTACCGCTACTACTCGGCTGACCAGGTGCCGGACGCGGAGCTGGTCCGCCGCCTCCGGGAGGCGGAAATGCCGATGGCCGCCGTGTCGCGCTTCGTCGCCGCTGACCCCATCGAGCGGGTCGTGCTGCTCGACGAGCACGCAGCGAACCTGGAGCAGCGCGCCGCCTCGGTGCGCCGGGCCATCAGCGAGGTGCGCGCCCGCTTGGGCGGTGCTGAGCAGGAGGAGACTTGGGGGTGTGTGGTGGCGACGGAGCGTCTGGCGAAGGCGTTGGATGAGGTGCGTTTCGCAGTTGGCGGCGAGGGCCGCCCTGAGTTGGCGGTCATCTGGGTCGAGACCCGGGACGACAGCGTGCGTGTGGTCGCCACCGACAGCTTCCGGTTGGTGGTGCGCGACGTGGTTCCCTCCGCGTTGACGCCCGAAACGACGATCCGGGCGGCGCTGCCCATCGCTGTCGCCGACGAGTTGCGCTCGACGTTGGCCGTTGCGAGCGGGGTGGTGAAGATCCGGCAGACCCCTGGCGGCGCGATGGAGGCGGAGGTAGGCGGCCGGCTGATGCGCCTTGTAACGGCCACAGAACCATTTCCGGACTACGAGGCGCTCCTGGCCGGCCTGCCTGGAGGGCATCGTGGTGTGGTCAGCCGGCATGCCCTGGTCAACGCGGTGGCATCGGAACGGGGCGCAGCCGCCACGCTGGTGTTGGGCGGCGACGGACTTCGTGTGCGCGGCGGCACCAACGGCCGCGGCGGGCTGGTCGGAGGCTCTTGGGACGGACCGGCGCTGTCAGTAACGGTGAATCCCGTGTTCGTCTCCGAGGCCCTCGCCTCCTTGGTGGGACCCGACGTGATGATCGAGGTCAGCGCCGCTCTCGGCCCGATCGTGTTGCGCTCCGCCGATGACGGCGCCCTGTCGGTGTGGACCATGCCGATCCGCCCGACCCAGTGACCCCGCTCCGAGCACGGCGAGGGGTGCTGGGCGACCGCCGTTTCGCCACCTACTGGGCCGGGCAGACCGCATCGAGCGCGGGAAACGCCCTGTCAACTCTGGCGCTGGTGTTCGCGGTGCTGTCGGTCACCTCGTCAGCGGCCAGCCTCGGGCTCGTGCTCCTCGCCAGCCGCCTGCCGGTCATCGCGTTCAGTCTCTTCGGCGGGGTGCTCGGTGATCGTCATTCCCGTCGGCTGCTCATGCTCGGCGCGGATGTCGCCCGCTGCGGTCTTCAAGCGGTAACCGCCGGCGTGTTGATCTCCGGTCACGCCACCGTCTGGGATCTCGCCGCTCTCCAGGCTGGCGCGGGTGCAGCCAGCGCCTTGTTCACCCCGGCCGCCAACGGTCTCGTCGCTGAGCTGGCGCCCGCCGGGAGGGTCCGGGAGGCCAACTCGATGCTGGCTATGTCCAAAGCCATCGCCGCCATCGCCGCGCTCGGCCTGGCTGGGGTCATCGTCGCCGCCGCCGGCCCCGGTGTGGCGTTCGTAGCCGACGCGGCCAGCTTCGCGGTCAGCACCGCCAGCCTGGCCGCTATCCGCTCACCCGCCCTCGCCATGGCCGCCCCACCCGGACATCGACTCCTCAGTGATCTCCACAACGGCTGGGCCGCCGTGCGCGAACGGCAGTGGCTGTGCACCTACGCGGCGCACGTTGCGTTGCTCAACGCCATCGCCGTCAGCCCGTTCTTCGTGCTCGGCCCGCTCGTCGCCGACCGTCACCTCGGAGGAGCCCCCGCCTGGGCCGCAATCGCAATCTGCTACGCCGTCGGTGGCCTGCTCGCCGCCGGTCTCACGCTGCGCTGGACCCCGACCCGTCCGATCGCCGCCGCCGTTGCGTCCAGTCTCGCCCTCGCCCCCCTCCTCGCCCTCCTAGCGGGCCCGGCACCGCTGTGGCTGCTCGTGCCCGCCGCGCTCGCCGCCGGAGCCCAGGCCACGATCTACAACACCTTCACCTCCACCGCCCAGCAAGCCAACATCCCGTCCCACTTGCTATCCCGAACCAACTCGATCGTCACCCTCGGCGCGCTCATCGCCGCCCCTGCGGGCATGGCTCTCGCTGGCCTCGCCGCCGACACCTTCGGCACTGCGCTCGTCCTCTACCTCGCAGCGGCATGGGTCGTCGCCGGCGGCGCAGCCGCCCTCGCCATCCCCTCCACCTGGTCACGCCTCGCCCTCAGCCTGACCTGACTGGCGACGAAGAGCTGTTACGAGGCCCTCCAGCCTGGGTGCCCGACAGACAATCGGCTATCGGCGACGGTCAGCCGGGTCCGCCGGGCGTCGCCGTTGGAGGTTCGCCCTACGGCAACGCACCGCAGTAGACGGGCCCGGGCAAATACGGATGCACTCTTGCCTTGGTGCCGAGATCGG
>JAKARG010000272.1 GCA_021819345.1 Actinomycetes bacterium
CGCGTCGGCTCCAGGGGAGGCGGCCAGCTCCAAGTGGCGCCCGATGACCGTCTCGGCGAGCTCCACGGCGAGCCCGAGCACGGCCTCGCCGGCTACCTCGGCGGCCGACTCCCGGGCCGCCTCCAGCGCCTCGGCCACCCGGCCGAGCACCTCTGCTGCCTCATCGACCCGGCGGCGGGATGCGGCGATCTCGGCCGCGGCCTGCTCCAGGCCCTCCCGGCGACCCTGCTCGCGCGCCCGGTCGAGCACCTCGCGACGCTCGGCCTCGCTCACCGCCGGCCCGAAGCGCTCCAGACGTCTACGGCTCAGATCGACCCTCCCGGTGATGACCCGCGCCGGAGCAGTCACTGGACCAGCTCCTCTTGGTCCCGCAGGAGCGAGATGGTGCCCTCCTCGGCCAGCCTCCGGGCCTCCCTGACCACGACCGACTGGGCCTGGTCGACCGATGCGGAAGGGACCGGGCCGAGCGAGTCGATCTCCTCGGTCAGGTCCACGGTCATCCGTTCGGTCATGTTGGAGGTGAATCGGGCCCGGACCTCCTCTGGCACTCCCTTCAGCGCGAGGGCGAGGTCTCGGAGCTCGACCGAGCGGACCAGCGCCTGCAAGCCTCGGTCGGGCAGCCGGACCAGGTCCTCGAAGGTGAACAGCTTCGCCCTCACCGCCTCGGCCAGCTCCGGGGCCCGCCGCTCGAGGCCGTCGAGGACCCGCCGCTCGGTCGAACGGTCGGAGCGATTGAGGATCTCGACCAGGCTCGGGATCCCCCCGGTGGCTGCGGTTGCCGAGCGGCTGAGGCTGCGGAGCTTGCCCTCGAGCAGGGTGGCGGCCTGGCTCACCGCCTCGGGCGCGACCCTCTCCATGGTGGCGACCCGGCGGGCCACCTCGGCGCACATCTCCTCGGGCATGCCTGCGAGCACCTGGGCGGCGTCGTCTGCTGGCATGTGGGCGACGAGGACCGCGACCGTCTGGGGGTGCTCGCCGGCGAGGAATCCGACGACCTGTCGAGGGTCGAGGTTGACCAGGAACGCAAGGGGCCCGACCGCGAGCTTGTTGGTGATCTGGGCGAGCACCTCCTCGGCCCGCTTTGCTCCGAGACGCTGCTCGAGGATCGCCCTGGCGGTGTCGACGCCTCCCTGGGCCACCGCCCTCACTGCTCTTGCCCGCTCGAGGAACTCCTCGACCACGGTCGTGACGGTCCCCACGTCGAGCGGTGGCAGGCTGGCGATCTCCATGGTCAGGGAGATGGCGTCCGCTTCGTCGAGGGTGGCGAGGATCTTGGCGGAGCGCTCCGCTCCGAGCTGGCTGAGCACGACCGCCACCTTCTGGGAGCTGCTGAGGCGGATCGAGCGCCGGGTGGCCCCGGCCGGCGCCGGCTCGGGCGCCCCGGGGTCTGCTTCGACCGCCACCAGGGTCGGCTCGGCGGTGCTCACGACCCAACCCGGTCAGGTCGGCGCCGCTCCAGGGCCCAGGCCCGCAGCATCTTGCCCACCTCGCCGGGGTTGTCCTCGATATAGCGGTCGAGGTCCTCTCCCGGCTCGGTGAGCGCCGGGAGGACCGCGGTGGGTGGAGCTACCACCTCGGTCGGCGGGAGGGGCACGGAGATCACCTGGTCGAGCTGAGGTACGGGGATCTCCTCGTAGGCCGGCGCCCTCCGGCGCGCAGTTCGCCAGGCAAGCGCCAGGAGGACCGCCAAGCCGACGAGCAGCGCCGCGACCTCCGCATCCCGGCGCAGGCCACGGGCTCGAGCTGCGGCCGCAGCGGCCTTGACGGCGGCCGGACCGAGACCCGCCGGCGGGTTGGCGAAGGGCACCACCGCGACCGACACCGCCCGGGCCTGTGCGGGGGAGAGCCCAGCGGCGGCGGCGACGAGGCTGCGGATCTGGGTGCTGCTCACCGCCCTGGCCGCCCTCGAGTCGACGAGCACGGCGACGGTGGTGGCCTGGACCGCTCCCGGCGACTGCTGGACCCGAGTGTCCACCTGGCCGACCGCGTTGGTCGTCTGCGTCTGGCGGTTCACGTAGGTGCCCTTGCCGTTCTGGGTAGCCGTCGGCTGGCCGGCGCCGAGGATCCCAGACGGCGGGGTCGCGGTGCCGGTATAGGTCTGCTGGGTGGTGCTCTGGCTGGTGGGCACGACCAGCGCCTTGCCCCCCGGCAGGGTCTGCACGCTGTGGGAGCTCGTCGTGACCTGGGAGAAATCCAAGGTGGCGTGGACCGCGACGGCGGCGTTGCCCGCCCCGACCACCCGGTCGAGCAAGGACTGGATCGAAGACGACAGCGATTGGTCGTAGGCGAGGGTTTGCTGCTGCTGGTCCGACACCCCGGTGGTGGCACCCGGAGCAGTGAGGACATCGCCGTGGTTGTCCACCACGGTGACCGCCGAGGGCGCCAGGTCGGGGACGGTGGAGGCGGTCAGGTGCACGACGGCTTGCACCTCCGAGCTGGACAGGGTTGCCCCAGGCGCCAACCCGACGAGGATCGACGCGGACGGGGCCGGCCCTCCTCCGAGGGCGAAGGGGCTCTGCTGGGGCAGCGCGAGCGATACCTTTGCGACCTGGACTCCTTGGATCGACTCGATGGTGGAGGCGAGCTGACCCTCGAGGGCCTGCTGGTACTCGACCTGCTGGACGAAGTCGGAGCTCGTGAGCCCGGTCTTGAACAGCGACGAGAAGCCGACCGTGCCCCCCGAGGGGAGCCCCTTTTGGGCGAGGACCACCCGCTCGGTGTCGACCCGAGAGGAGGGGACGAGCACGGTCGAGCCACCTGCGCTCAGCTCGTAGGGCACGCGGGAGGACTGCAGCTGGGAGACGACAGCTCCGGCATCGCTCGCGTCGAGGTTGGTGAACAGCACGCCGTAGGAGGGCTTGGACTCCTGGTGGTAGAACGCGATCCCTGCGACGAGCGCCCCGATCGCAGCGATCAGGACGACGGCCTTCTGGCCGGCGCTGAACTGCGCGGCCGCCGCAGACAGCTTGCTGCGGTAGCCCTCGAAGCGCGCGGAGTCCAAGGTGACCAGTGCCATCGGATCCTCTCAGGCCGGCATGTCGATGATCTGGTTGTAGGCGCTGACCGCCCGGTCCCGGATCGTGGTGAACAGTTGGGTCTCGAGCTCGGCCTTGGAGGTGGCGACCATCACCTCGGCGATGTTTCCCTGGCCGGCAGCTGCCGAGGTGGCTGCCGTGTCGGCCGCGGTGGTAACGCTCTGGAGGCTGTCGATCGCCTGGCCGAGGCTCGCAGCGAAGCCTCCCTCACCGGCGGCGGTGGTCGCGCCGGACTGGAGCGGACCTGTCGCCGGCGACCCGAGAGCGGAGAGCCCCGAGGACATGCCCGAGGCCGAGATGGCTGGGATCGGAGGGATCATCGCAGCTCAGCCCTTCATGGCCAGGATGGCCTGGTAGGCACTGTCGGCGTGGGACATGACCGAGGCGTCGGCCTGGTAGGAGGTCTGGGCCATCACCAACGAGACCATCTCCTGGGCCAGGTCGACCGCGGGGTACTCGACGAGGCCCTGGGCGTTGGCGAGCGGGTCGTCGGGCTGGTACTCGAGCTGCCCGTTCCTGCCGCTCAGGGCGATCTCCTCGACGTGGACCCCTCCAGCGACCTCCCCGGCGGCCGGGGGGCTCGGCGCGGCCAACACCGACTCGACCTGGTAGACGGGGCGCCCCGGGGTGACCGCGTCGTTCATGTTGGCGAGGTTTCCCCCGATGGTGTCGAGCCAGGTCTGGTCGGTGACCACCCCGGAGCCGGCGATGCCGATCGCGCCAAACACCGGGCTCAGCCCGTGATCGCGGTGGTGAGCATTGCGAACTGGCCGTTCAGACCGTCGACCACCGTCTGCTCGGCGAGGTCGTTGCGCTCCATCAGCGACAGCTCCGCGGGCAGGCTCACGTTGTTGCCGTTGGTGCCCGAGGGCAGCCCCTCCGGCACGACCTGAGCGGTGGCGGTGCCACCGGACGCGAGCGCTCCGGCGAGCGAGCTCTCGAAGCTCACCCGCTGCGCCTGGTAGCCAGGCACGTCGGAGTTGGCGATGTTGGAGGCGATCATCTGCTGCTCGGCGAGCAACGAGTCGAGGCCGAAGCCGAGGACGTCGATCGACATTGCGTTGGGCAAGGTGGATCCTCCTGAGACGCCTTCCCGGCGGGCGGCCCGAGCGATCCATGCTCGGAGGTCGTGGTCTGGTCTCTCGATCCGCCGGCGACCCGACTGGAGCGATTTTCGCGTTCCGCGGGGATTTGTCAGTGGGCTTGACGGATGGCCGGCGACAGCCCTCCGTGGCTGCCGAGGACGACTGCGGCTCCGGCGAGCGCGTCGGTCCCCGCCGAGGCCAGGTTGGACGCTGCGACTGCGTCGTAGACCTCACCTCGCAGCACCCTCAGGTCCCGCGGGGCCTCGACGCCGAGCTGCACCCGGACGCCGTCCTGCCTGGCTCCGCAGCTGCAGCGGGAGCGGCCGACCGACAGCAACGTCACGGTGACGTCGTCGCCGATGACGATCCTGTCGCCCCTCGACCTCGTTAGCACCAACATTCGAGCCCTCCTGGCTTCGGGCCAGCCGGTCGCCGGCTGGCCGGGTTGTTCCTTCGCTCTATCGGCAGGTTGCCCAGGAGGCCTTGAAGCCGGGTCCCCTCAGCCCGGCAGCTCCACCGCCGTGCCGAAGCCGACCTCGCTCTGGGGTCTCGACGGCACGTGCTGGCACCCCCGCCCGTTGCTCCGGTTGAGCACCAGGGGCGCGAACAGGTTGGCCGTCGAGGGAGCCGGCGGCCTGCCGACGGTGACGAGAGCGACGACGGCGAGGTCTGCGGGGTCCTCCAGGCGCAGCTCCTGGCCGAGCGCGTCGGGCAGCTCGACGTGGTAGCCGGGCCAGACGAGCAGCGGCGCGACCACGAGCAGCGCGAGCGGCGCGC
>JAKARG010000273.1 GCA_021819345.1 Actinomycetes bacterium
TCTCACCCCGCCCCACGGCGCCCGACCTGCCTCGAAGCCCGTCGCTCCCCGGCTCCAACCGCCCGGCACGCCCGACAGGTAGCGTTGCCCGGAGTGGCGACAGATCCCCTCCTGCCTGCCGACGCGATCTCCTGGCCCCCGGCCAGGCCCGCAACGGAGCATCCCGGCCCGAGACGCGACCCCGCACGACTGCGCATCGCCATCGTCACCGAGAGCTGGAGGCCCTACGTCGACGGCGTGGTCACCCGGCTCGACAACACCATCCGCGAGCTGCGGGCCGCGGGCCACGAGGTCGTGGTGGTCGCGCCATCGGTCGACCCCTCCTTGGCCGAGGTCACCCAGTACCGCACCCCGACCCTCTCACTCGGCTGGCTCTACGGGGGACGGCCGTGGGCGATCCCCGGCCGGGTCGTCGGCCGGGCCCTGCGGGACCTCGACCCCGACGTGGTGCACGTCGTCAACCCGGTGCTGATGGGCAGCCTGGCCCTCCAGTACGCGTCCAAGCGCTACCCGACGGTGGTGAGCTACCACACCGACGTGTCGGTGTACGCGTCGATGTACCACCTCGGCTGGGCCCGCCCGGCCCTGCACGAGGTGATGCGCCGGGTCTACCGGCGTGCCGACGTCCGCCTGGCCACCTCGGAGGTCGGTGCCGCCCAGCTCGCCGGCCTGCGCATCGCCGACGTCGAGCTGTGGGACCGGGGGGTCGACCTCGAGCTGTTCGAGCCGGGCCGGGACGCTTCGGCAATGCGACAGCGCCTGTGCCCCGACCCCGACCGCCAGCTGGTCCTCTACGTCGGGCGCCTCGCCAAGGAGAAGGACTGCGAGCGGCTCCTCACCCTCGCCCGAGACCCGGGTCCCTACCACGTGGCCCTGGTCGGCGACGGCCCGGACCGCTCGCGCCTGGAGGGCCTGTTCTCCGGGACCCGGGCCACCTTCGCCGGGGTCCTCCAGGGTGACGAGCTGGCCGACGCCTATGCCGCCGCCGACGTGTTCGTGTTCCCTTCCGAGACCGACACCCTCGGCCTGGTGCTGCTCGAAGCGCTCGCCTCCGGTGTGCCGGTGGTGGCCGCCGACAGCCCGGCCTCCAGGGTCGTGCTCGGGAACTGCCCGTCCGCCCGCCTGGTGGCGCCTGGCGCTCCCGAGGCGGCGCTCCGCGCAGCGGTGGACGAGGCGAGCCGGCTCCCCCGGACACCCGACGGTGGCCCCGGACGCGGGCTGGTCGAGGATCGGGGCTGGAGATCGGCCACCCACGGGCTGGTGGAGCACTACCGCCTCGCCCGGCTGCGCACCAGACCTCCGCACCGACGACGCTTCGGCAAGTTCCTCGCGGTCGGTGCCTCCAACGCAGTGGTCGACCTCGGGGTGTTCAACTTCTTCGTCCTCGTCCACCCGACCAGGTCCGCCGGCCTGAACGTCGTCTACAACACCGTCGCGGTGATCGGCGCGATCATCAACAGCTACTTCTGGAACTCCCGCTGGACCTTCTCCGACGTGATCGAGCGCGCCGGGGGCCGGTGGCGCCAGCGGCTCCTGTTCTTCGCCCAAGGAGGGATCAACCTCGCGGTGAGCGACATCGTGGTGCTCGGTCTCGCGCTCGTGCTGGCGCGTAGCCGGGTCCTGCCGGCGGAGCTCGTCTCCAACCTCTCCAAGGTGGTCGCCATGTTCACCGCCTCCGCCGTGAGCTACCTGCTGATGCACTACGTGGTCTTCCGCACGCGGGCCCCTCGACCGAGCCACACCGGCGAGGCGGCCTAGCGAGGACTGCTCGACCTGTCGTCGGCTCGTACCTCCACCGGGTGGACCACCGGCCGCCCCAGGCCCGCGTGCAGGCCCGGCGCCGGGCAGCACTGCTCGGTCGTTGTGTGCCGAGGTCGAGCCCTCGTCCCCGAGGGATCCCAGCTGCGGCCGGTGTCTCCGGACAGGCTGGAGGAGAGGGGTGCACGGAGACGACCGACCCCGGCGCAAGGCGGGTGTCGACCAGTCGGTGATCCAGTCGTCGAGTGCCTATCCGAGCAGGTGATGGAGCGACGCTTCGAGCTCGCCAGGGGTGATCTTGCCCCGTGCCGCTCGGCTGAGAACCGCGACGACGAGGACGGTCAGTAGGATGCTCGAAGTGGGGAGGCAGTGGCCCCGAGCTGCGGTACCCGTCGAGCACCGCCGACGCGTCCTCCGGGTCGGTCCAGGGCCGCAGGTCGAAGGCGGGATGGCTGCGGTAGGCGTCGCCGAAGTCGATCAGTCCGCTGAAGGCACCGGTGGCCGGGTCGACGAAGGTGTGCTCGGGGCCGGGGTTGGAGTGAAGGCTGACCGCCACGGTGGCTCCTGGCGTGGCTGCGAGGCGTTCGTCGGCGATCCGGCGTATGTCGGCCACCCCCGCCAGGTCGGTGTCGGAATCGAATGCGGCCGTGAGGCGGGCGAAGGTGTCGGCGAGGCGTGCGCGCAGGTCCGCCGGGTCGCGGTCGCCGGGTACGAGATCGCTGGCTCGGAGGGCGGACTGGTCGATGGCATGGATGGCCCGCAGGGTCCGGCCGAGCTCGGTGAGGGCGCGGCGGCGGTCGGCGGGGTCGATGGTCGTGCGCAAGAGAGCCGAGCCGGGGATGCGGGTGAGGCAGAGGTACTCGGTAGCGCCGACGTGGCCGTGACCGAGCACCTGGGGGACGGGGAAGTCACCGCAGCGGTGCAGCTCGCCGAGGAAGAAGGCCTCCTTGGCGAGGCTGGTACGCGGCCGGAGGCGGTGCGGCCGCTGGGTCTTGACGACCAAGTCGCCTTCGAGGAAGTAGGCGCGGGCCTCGCCGCCGGACTCGTCGACAGACAGGAGCCGCCCGGCGTCTGGGACATGGCGGTGGGCGGCGCCTACGACCATCGCTTCGTCGAGCACGGGATCGGGGGCGTCGGGCTGGAGGTAGACGTCGGCGAACATGGTCGCCGAAGCTAACCCTCCGGTGGCTGCCTGGCGGCCCGGGCCGGCGGACGGTGCCCTCGACGCCTACGGGGTTCACGGCACCCTGCCCATGGGGGCGTCGCCTTCCGCCCTTGACAGCCTCAGCTGCGGCGTCGGAGCTGCAACATGTAACACCCGAACAAGACATTGCGGGTGTGGATCCAAGCGACGCTCTCGTCAGCGAAGAGGTCGGCGATGGCCGCCTCTATGTCGTCGCTTGCATCGCACAGTCGAGCCCCGATGATCCGTCCGGTGCTGTCGTAGCAACGCAACACCTGCCGGCGGTCCCTGAAGTCCTCCGGATAGCCGCCATCGCTCGGGTAGCCATCGCAGGGCTCGCTGTGCACGAACACTGGCCCGACCTCGGCGTAGGGACCAGGAAGGTCGAACGGTCGATAGCTGATGAGGAGCAGCCGCTCACCGGGCTCAGCCAGTCGAAGGCAGCATCGCAGTGGCTCGGCACCTTCGGCCTCGATCGCCGAGCCCAATGGATTCCCGCCGTGATCGAGCCCGCTGCGACGGATCGCTTCGAGCCGCTCGGGTCGAAGTGCATCGACATGGAACTTCGCTGTGGTCACGGCGGAACGGTATGGCCCAGCCGACCCTGATGCTGGCGGCTCTCGGACTTTGCACTCGGAGCTGGACGCCCGAGCGGAGCGTTCTGCGGCGACCGACATCCGCTCTGCACCCGCGCACCCCTGCACCGTCGACGAACAACTACACTGTAGTCGATGCCCAAGGGACCGCCCATCCCAGTGCGCTTCGAGAGCGCGGTAGCAGCCCGACTCGCCTCCTTTGTCGCCTCGCGTCCGGGACTGTCGCTGTCTGGGGCGGCCAACCTCCTCGTCGACGAGGGACTGCGCATGACCGAGCACCCCGGGATCGTCTTTCGCGACGGCCCGAGCGGACGCCGCGCGGGTTGCACAAATGGCCCCGACGTCTGGGAGGTCATGCGGGCGGTCAAGTCCGCGCGTGGTGCGAACCCGACCCTCGGCGAGGACGAGGTGCTCGACCTCGTGGTCGACAACGGTGGCCTGCCGCTGCGCCTCGTTCGCACTGCCGTCAGCTACTGGGCCCGCTATCCCGATGAGATCGACGCCGAGATCGAGCTGGCGCAGGAGGCCGAGCACGCTGAGGAAGTGGCCTTCGAGCGACAGCGAGACTTGCTCGCGCGCTAGGACGTGCCTACGCGGCTACTGCTCGACGAGATGCTGGGCGGTGCGATCGCCGACCAACTCCGTAGCCGTGGCCACGACGTCGTGGCCGTCGTCGACGACCCGGCGATGACCGGCTTGTCGGACGATGAGGTGCTCGCTGCCGCTGTCCTCGCCGAGCGCGCCGTGGTGACCGCGAACATCCGGGACTTCATCGTTCTCGACCAGCGCTACCGCGCCGTGGGCAGGTCGCACCCCGGGCTCGTGCTCGTCTCCTCGAAGACGTTCCCGCAGGACCGGTCGTTCGTCGGCTCGCTCGTTGGTGCACTCGACCAATACCTCCGAGTCGCCGTCCTCCGTGGCGATACGGTCACTTTCCTTCAGTAAGATCCTCAACCGTTACGACCCCGAAGGCCGGTTGGAAGGGGGCGCCCCGGACGACGAGTACGAGCCGGAGGCAGACGACATCGCCGGCCGACTTCGAGACGGGAAGCCTGTCACCTCCGAGGTGCTGGCCGAGATCTGGCAACGATGGTTCGGTCCGAATGGCTACGCCGTCACGAAGACGCCCCAGGACCTCGTCGTGATGGCTATCGGCCTCGACGCGCTCCGCCGAGGGACCGCTTTCCGCGATTGGGCGGTCACCCCACCTATCCCGTAGCTCGTACCGCAACAGGATCCCCCTTCCGGACGAGCGCAAGGATGGCATCGCTCCCGTTGGTCGGCGGACGGCTTCTCGGTCACCCCGTAGCTGCGCCGTCGTCGACGGGCAGGGAGGTTGTCCCCCTGAGC
>JAKARG010000274.1 GCA_021819345.1 Actinomycetes bacterium
GGTGCTCGCCACCGGGAAGATCTCCCTCGACCTGATCGGCGCGCGGACCGCTGCGGGTCGCCGGGACGTGGCGGTGGTGCGCGTCGAGCAGCTCTTCCCCTGGCCGGAGGAGCAGCTGGCGGACATTATCGCCGGCTACCCCGGGGCCGTCGACGTCGTGTGGCTGCAAGAGGAGCCGCTCAACATGGGAGCGTGGTCCTTCGTCCGGGACCGGCTCGGCTCGATCCTCGACGGCGACCTCGGGCTGTCGTGCGTGGCCCGGGTCGCGTCGGGGTCGCCGGCAACGGGCAGCCATGCGATGCACGAGCTCGAGCAGGAGGACCTCTTACGCCGCGCGCTGGAGCGTTAGGGGCCCGAGGGGGAGGCGCCGGCTCCGGTCCGGCCGCGGCTTGGCGCGGGAAGGGCCGCCGGCGAGGCTCCGGGAACGGGCGGCGGCTCCGGTGTGCCGGCCGCCGCGGGCGAGGCTCCGTCGGCGGCCGGCGGTGAGGCTCCGTCGGCGGCCGGCGGCGAGGCTCCGTCGAATCCCGCCCCGGGCATGGTTGACTACATCACTGTCATGTCGCCTCGCCACGTCGTCGTAGACGGCTCCAACATCGCCACGGAGGGTCGCAACCTCCCGAGCCTGGCCCAGCTGGACCAGGCAGTCAGGGAGTACCTGGCGGAGAACCCCGACGACATCGTCACCGTGGTCGTCGACGCCTCCTTCGGCCACCGCATCGACGGCTCCGAGCTCCCCTCCTTCGAGGAGGCCGAGGCTGCAGCCGAGGTGGTCTCGCCCCCGGCGGGGGCGATCGGGAGGGGAGACGCCTTCTTGCTGCGGATCGCCGAGAAGACCGGGGCGATGGTGCTCTCGAACGACTCGTTCCAGGAGTTCCACGGCGAGCACGAGTGGCTGTTCGACAAGGGCCGCCTGATCGGCGGCAAGCCGGTGCCCGGGGTCGGCTGGATCTTCACCCCGCGCACCCCGGTCCGGGGCCCGAAGAGCCGGGAGGCGGTGAAGGAAGCCAAACGCCGGCGCAAGGCCCCCGAGATGGCAGAGGGGATGAGCGGGCTGGACCTGGCCGCCTCTCGCAAGGGGCGGGGCAAGAAGGTGGAGAAGGCGATCGCCACCGCGACCGACGAGGCGACCGGCAGTGGGGAGGGGGGCCGCCGGCGCCGGCGGCGGGGCGGCGAGCCGCCGTCCGAGCCGGTGAACGCGCCGCTCGCCTTCATCAACTTCATCGCAGCCCACCGCCCCGGGAGCCGGGTGGAGGGCACCGTCGAGTCGTTCTCCTCCCACGGTGCCTTCGTCACCGCAGACGGAGCGACCTGCTACCTGCCGCTGTCGGCGATGGCCGACCCGGCGCCGAAGCGGGCGCGCGAGGTGGTCCAGAAGGGAGAGACCCGCAGCTTCGTCGTCCAGGCCTTCGATCCCCAGCGCCGGGGGGTGGAGCTGGCGGTTCCTGGCTTCGAGCGACTGTCTGCCGGGGTGACCGAGGAGACCGTCGAGGCGGAGATCGACTCCGGCCGGCCGGGACCTGCACCATCTCCGCCCCGGAAGCGCCGGAGCCCGGCCCGGATGTCACAGGAGGTGGCGCCCGAGCCCGGTGGACCGGAGGTCGCGCCCGAGCCGGTTCGCCCCGAGGCCATGCCCGAGGCCAGCGTCCCGGTGGAGGTGGCGCCGGCGAAGGCCCCGAGGCGGGCGCCGGCACGCAAGGCGGCGGCTGGCGCACCAGTCGAGCCAGTAACGCCGGCCGGGGACGCTGCGCCGAGGCCGAGCCGGTCGCGCCAGGCGGTCGCGCCGGCCGGGGACGCTGCGCCGAGGTCGAGCCGGTCGCGCAAGGCAGCGGCTCCGGAGATGGCGGAGCCCTCGGGAGCCCAGTTCGCGCCGGTCCCGGGGGAGCCGGCAGGGGCCGAGACCGTGGAGCCGGCGGCCAAGGCGTCGCGGCGGGCGCCGGCACGCAAGGAGCCCACGCCGGCAATGGAGGCTGCGGCGAAGCCGACCCGGTCGCGCAAGGCGGCGGCCGAGGTGGTCACGCCGACCGGTGACGCGGCGCCGAAGCCGACCCGGTCGCGCAAGGCGGCGGCTGCCGTGGAGCCGGCGGTGGAGGTGGCGCCGAAGCCGACCCGGTCGCGCAAGGCGGTCAGCGGGGGTGACGTGGCGGCGGCCGTGGGCGAGGTGCCCGAGGGTGCTCCGGGGATCGCGATGAAGCCGACCCGGTCGCGCAAGGCGAGTGCCACCGAGGCCACCTCGGCTCCCGAGGCGGCGCCGAAGGTTCGTCGCCGGCGCGCGGGTGGCGAGGGCCAGGCTGCTCACGCCGAACCGGCAGCGGCGGAGCAAGCAGCCGCGGCGCCCGTGAGGAGGCCGAGCTCCTCGCGTCGATCCGCAGCCGCAGCTGCGGAGGGTCGGAGCCGGACCACGGGCAGGGCGGGCTCGGTCGCCGAGACCTGAGCGGGCTCGGCTGAGCACCGGCTGGGTCCCGAGCAGGGCTGGCCCTCGTGGGGGTCGGGTTGATCGCGGGCGGGGCCGGAGGGGTCCCCGGGTCCCCGACCTAGCATCGGGCCGATGCGCCTCGCCACTTGGAACGTCAACTCGCTCAAGGCCCGGTTGGAGCGCGTGGAGGAATGGCTGGGCTACGCCCGCCCCGACGTCGTGTGCCTGCAGGAGACAAAGATGGCCGACGGAGCCTTTCCCGCTGCGCTGTTCTCCTCCCTCGGCTACGAGTCGGTCCACCACGGCAACGGCCGGTGGAACGGAGTGGCGATCCTGTCACGGGTCGGCCTGGAGGGCGCGGTAGCCGGCTTCGCCGACGGCGTGGAGCCCGACGTGGACACGAGGCTGGTCACCGCCTGCTGCGGCGGGATGACCGTGTCGAGCGTCTATGTGCCCAACGGTCGCTCCCTGGACGACGACCACTACCGCTACAAGCTCGACTGGCTCTCCCGGCTGCGCCACCATCTGGATCTCGTGGCCTCTGCCGACGGGCCGACGGCAGTCTGCGGGGACTTCAACATCGCTCCCGAGGACCGGGACGTCTGGGACCCGACGGCGTTCGTCGGGTCCACCCACGTCAGTCGACCCGAGCGGGAGGCGCTCGCCGAGCTCGGAGCCTGGGGGCTGGTGGACGCCTTCAGGTACTGCTACCCCGACCAGGACCGTCTCTACAGCTACTGGGACTACCGCTCGGGCGACTTCCACTCCCACCGGGGGATGAGGATCGACCTGCTGATGGTCTCCCGGGTGCTCGCCGGAAGGGTCAGATGGGCGGTGGTGGACCGCAACGCCCGGAAGGGCAAGCAACCGTCGGACCATGCCCCGGTGCTGGTCGACCTGGACTCCTGAGCGACGGGCGCGAGCGGCTCGCGCTCTGGGGGTGCTCCCGGGCGGCCGCAAGTAGGATCGAGCGGTGTCGGTCGCGGCGTTGACGGGCATCGGGTCGCTGCTCTCCGACCAGAGCCGCTCGAGGTTGCTGATGGGGCTGATGGATGGCCGCGCGTGGACCCTCACCGAGCTCGCCGCTCATGTCGGGATCGCCCGCTCCACCGCCAG
Source organism: Actinomycetes bacterium (assembly GCA_021819345.1). Classification (GTDB taxonomy): domain Bacteria; phylum Actinomycetota; class Acidimicrobiia; order Acidimicrobiales; family Palsa-688; genus JAKAQB01. The sequence goes on from JAKARG010000274.1 coordinate 3,530, forward strand.
CGAGCACCTCTCCCGGCTGCTCGACGCCGGGATGGTGACGGTCGAGGCCCAGGGGCGGCACCGCTACTTCCGTCTCGCCGGCGCCGAGGTGGCCGAGCTGCTCGAGACCCTCGGGTCCTTCGACCTGACCGCCGGCTCTCCTCACCCTCGTCCGCCGAGGGCGCCGTCGAGCTTGGCTCAGGCTCGCTCCTGCTACGACCATCTGGCCGGTCGGGCGGGGGTGAAGCTCTATGACGGGCTCCTGGCCGGTGGGGTTCTCGCGTTCCGGGCAGGAGTGCTCACGGTGACCGGTCCTGGCCGGCAGGTCCTCGGCCGCCTCGGAGTCGACCTGCCTGCCATCGAGCGTGGCGATCGCCAGCCCGTGCGCGCTTGCCTGGACTGGACCGAACGGCGGCACCATCTCGGCGGAGGTGTCGGCGCCGCCTTGTTCCAGGCTCTGCTCGATCGCGGCTGGCTCCGACGCGGTCGCCAGCCCCGCTCGATCCTCTTCGGCGAAGAAGCCGCTCGGGTCTTCGCCGACCCCGCCGGTGCGGGCGGGGGGGAGACTTCGGAGCCGGCCGAAATGTCCCCTCGGTAGCGTCCGGGCTCGATGCCACCGGTTGATGCCGCCGCACGTCTGGACCTGCCGGTCCCGGCGAACCCCCACCCGTACCTGGCGCAGATGGCCCGCTTCTGTGACGGCGAGCTCCACCGGACCCGTCGTGCCGAGCTGCTCGCCGTCCTTCCGGCCCCCGACGGCCTCGAAGCGGCCGCGCGTAGCGCCACGGCTGCCCTGCTCGCCGACCGCCTGGACGTGATGCCGGTACTCACCAGCGTGCCGGTGGCCGTGCTCGGGCAGCGCCTCGGCTGCGCCGACCTGAGCGTCGAGATCTCGGCGCTGTGCGAGCACGGCGTCGTCTCGGCCGCTCTGCCGGACATCGCCCGGACGAGCCTGCTGTTCCAGTGCCGGGACGCCACGGCCGCCCTGGCCGTGATCGCCCTGAGCTCGCCGGTCCTCCTCGCAGACGCCGTGGCGGTGCTGCGCACCCGGCGCGAAGGGGTGGGCTGGGTGGACCTCGCCGCCGCCCCCTACGGGGCCGGACGCCACGCCTGCCCGGGACGGGAGCACGCCCTCGCCCTGGCTGCGGGCATGATCTCCGCCCTCGCCGGCCACGAGGTGGCCGAGATCGGCCCAGACCTGGGCCGGCCCAACCTCCGGCTGCCGTCGTACCTGGTCATGGGGAGACGTCCGGGATGAGCACCTTCGAGGTCTTCGCCGCCTTGCACGTTCCGGGTGACCCGTTCGTGCTGGTCAATGCCTGGGACGTGGCCTCGGCGCTGATCCTCGCCGACGCCGGCCATCCGGCGATCGGCA
>JAKARG010000275.1 GCA_021819345.1 Actinomycetes bacterium
CTGTAGGTCGTCCGAGCCTCCCGGAACCCGTAGTCGATGTCGGCACGCAGGGTGTGGAGCGGGACTCGTCCCTCCCGGTAGAACTCGCGGCGGGACATCTCGGATCCCCCGAGGCGCCCGGCGCACTGAACCCGGATCCCGAGGGCGCCAGCCTTCTGCACCGTCTGGACAGTGCGCTTCATGGCTCTCCGGAAGCTCACCCGGCCGGCGAGCTGGTCGGCGATCCCCTGGGCCATCAGGGCTGCGTCGAGCTCCGGCTGCTTGATCTCCTGGATGTTCAACTGGATCTTCGGGTTCTTGGTGATCTCGGCGAGCTCGGTGCGCAGCCGGTCTGCCTCGGCACCCCGACGCCCGATCACGATTCCCGGCCTGGCGGTGTGCACGTCGACACGAAGGCGGTCGCGGGTCCTCTCGATCTCGATCCGGCTGACTGCGGCGCGCTCGAGCTGACCAGTGAGGTAGTGGCGGATCTCCCAGTCCTCGATCAGGTAGTCCTGGTAGTCCCGGTCGTTGAACCACCGCGACTTCCAGTCGGTGGTGACACCTAGCCGGAACCCGTACGGGTTGACCTTCTGGCCCATCTACTGCTCCTCCCCGGCGCCCTCGCCGGTGGTCTCGGGCGAGGCCGAGTGGCCCTCCCCTGTCTCCGGTCCCGCGTCCGCCATGGTCTCAGTGGACCCTGCGGGAGCGGTGGCGTTCTCCTCGGGATCACCTTCCGCTGCGACGGAGCCCGCGGCGCTGTGGTCCGGGGCAACGTCGTCGGCTCCACCGGGGCCGTCGCCAGGGTCTTGTCGGGGGTCGGGAACCACGGGCAGCTCTGCGGCGGCTTCCCTGCCAGCGACCTCGAGGTCGCCCCCGTCGCCGGCGGCCGGCTCGACGGCGTCGACCTCGGCGGCCGACGGCTGCACACCGGAGCGTCGCTCTGCCCGGGTCCGGGTGTCCCCTTCGGCCCTTCGTGCGCCGGCCACCCGCCGGGCGCGCTCCGCGAGCTGCTCGGCCCGCCGGCGTGCCTGGGTCCGCTCCAACTGGGCCGAGGGCATACGGCTGACCACGACAGTGATGTGGCTCGTGCGCTTCCTGATCCTCGTCGCACGCCCGCGGGCCCTTGGCCGCCAGCGCTTGATCGTCGTCCCTTCATCAGCAAAGCACGCCGATACGTACAGCTCTTCGGCTTCTTGGTCGTCATTGTTCTCGGCGTTGGCGATGGCCGAGTGGAGCACCTTGCCCACCACTTGGGCGACATCGCGCTCGGCGAAGCGAAGGATGGCTTCGGCCTCTCGGACAGGCTTGTTGCGGATCAGGTCCAAGACTTCCCGCGCCTTGTTCGCAGCCACCCGCGAGTGCCTCAGCACCGCCTTGGTTCCCGGCCGCTCGTTGGTCTTCGGCCCGGTCATCGCTGCCTCCTAGTGGAGGTTGCGCAGCTCTTGCGGCTGGCGGCGGTGGCCGGAGGACCGACCTGCTCGTGTGTCCGCAGCGTTCCCATCTCAGCGCCTCCCTGCCCTCTCCTGGCCGGCGTGGTAGCGGAAGGTCCTGGTGGGAGCGAACTCACCGAGCTTGTGGCCGACCATCGACTCGGTGATGTAGACCGGGACGTGCTTTCGCCCGTCGTGGACCGCGACGGTGTGGCCGACCATGTCCGGGATGATCGTCGAGCGTCGGGACCAAGTCTTGATCACCCGCTTCTCGTTGCGGGAGTTCAAGTCGTCCACCTTCTTCAGGAGGTGGTCGTCGACGAAGGGACCCTTCTTCAGGCTGCGGGGCATCTGCTACCTCCGGGCGCCGCGTGTGCGCCTGCGGCGGACGATGAGCTTCTCGGACGACTTGGTGCGGTCGCGGGTCCGACCCTCGGGCTTTCCCCACGGCGAGACCGGGTGGCGCCCTCCAGAGGTCTTGCCCTCTCCACCCCCTAGCGGGTGGTCGACAGGGTTCATGGCCACACCCCTGGTCTGGGGACGGACGCCCTTCCACCGGTTGCGGCCCGCCTTGCCCACCGAGATGAGCTCCGCCTCGGAATTGCCGACTTCACCGAGGGTAGCCCTGCAGTCGATCGGGACCCGGCGCATCTCGGTGGACGGCAAGCGCAGCGTCGCATGGTCGCCCTCCTTGGCGACGAGCTGGACGCTCATGCCGGCGCCACGAGCGATCTTGCCACCGCCACCGGGCTTGAGCTCCACGTTGTGGACGACCGAGCCGACCGGTATGTAGCGCATCGGCAAGGCGTTCCCCGGGCGGATGTCCGACCCCTGGCCGCTGCTCAAGACGTCTCCGACCTTCACCCGGGCCGGTGCCAGGATGTAACGCTTCTCACCGTCGTGATAGTGGAGGAGAGCAATCCGCGCGTTACGGTTCGGGTCGTACTCGATTGCCGCGACGGTCGCCGGCACGCCGTCCTTCGTGCGTCGGAAGTCGATGACCCGGTACTGCTGCTTGTGGCCGCCTCCCCTGTGGCGCGCGGTCTTCCTCCCGTAGGAGTTCCGGCCACCCGTTCCGGGTTTCGGTCCGATCAAGCTCTTCTCGGGTCGGCTCCTCGTGATCTCGGCGAAGTCCGAGACGGTCTGGAACCGGCGACCTGCACTGGTTGGCTTGCGTTTACGGAGCGGCATCTCAGGCTCCCTCGAACAACGGGATGGAGTCGCCGGAGCGCAGGGTGACCATTGCGCGCTTGGTGTCGGGCCGCTTGCCGAAAGTGGCCTGACGGCGGCTGCGCTTGCGCTTGCCCTGGCGATTGAGGGTACGTACGGCTTCGACGCGCACGCCGAATATTGCTTCCACGGCTTGCCGGATCTCGATCTTGTTGGCACCCGGAACCACCACGAAGGTGTAGACGCTGTGCTCCCGCAAGGCCTCGGACTTCTCCGAGACGACCGGCCGGATGATCACCGATCGGGGGTCTGCGCTCACGACTCCTCCTGTCCATCGCTCGAGAGCTCGACGGCCCCTGACGGCCCCGTGGAGATGGAGACCGGTGTGGTGGTGGCATTCGCCGCTCCCGGTAGGTTCGCCTCGGTGAAGACGATCCAGTCGTTGCAGAGCACGTCGTAGGCATTGAGCTCGCCCGGGAGGATCACCTGGACCTCGGGGAGGTTGCGGAGGGACTTGTAGGCGACTTCCTGGTCCCTGTCGAGGACGACGAGCAGCTTCTCCCCAGCGCCGAGGCCGAGGGCGGCGAGGGCGGCAACGGCGTCCTTGGTGGACGGAGCTGTCCAGGGCCAGGAGTCGACCACTGCGATCCGGCCCTCCGAAGCGCGATCCGACAGCGCCGAGCGCAACGCGAGGTCGATCATCTTTCGCGGCGTTCGCTGCTTGTAGCTGCGCGGCTTCGGGCCCAGTGCCACCCCTCCACCGGTGAACTGCGGCGCACGCTCGGAGCCTTGCCGTGCCCGGCCGGTCCCCTTCTGCTTGAAGGGCTTCTTGCCGCCCCCGGCCACCTCGGCACGGGTCTTCGTGCTCTGGGTGCCGGCCCGGGCGGCGGCGCGCTGGGCGACGACGACTTGATGGATGACCGCCACGTTGGGCTCGATCCCAAAGGTCCGCGCGTCGAGCTCGATGCTCCTCGTCGGGGCCCCGCTGATGTCCCTCACTTCCACGGCGCTCACCGGCGCACCCCCTTGACAGCCTCGCGGATCAGCACCACGCCGCCCCTCGGCCCGGGAACCGCACCTTTCACGAGCAGCAGGTTGCGCTCGGCGTCGGAGGAGAACACTTCGAGGTTGAGGGTGGTGACGCGCTCACTCCCGAGCTGGCCCGCCATCCTGGTGCCCTTGAAGACCCGTGCCGGCGTCGCACACGCTCCGATCCCTCCTGGTGCCCGGTGGTGCTTGTGGTTGCCGTGGCTGGCCCCTTGGCCCTTGAAGTTGTGGCGCTTCATGCCTCCTGCGAACCCCTTGCCCTTGCTGACCGCCGTCACGTCGACCTTCTCGCCAGCCGACAGGTGGTCCGCTGCCAGCTCCTGGCCGGGCGAGTAGGCCGAGGTGTCGTCTATCCGCAGCTCCACGAGCCTGCGCCCGGGCTCGACCGCGGCCTTGGCGTAGTGACCGGCCAGCGGCTTGTTCACCTTGGCGGGGGCCCCGTAGGTCACCTGGAGGGCTGCGTACCCGTCCCGCTCCGGAGTCTTCAGTTGCACGATCCGCACCGGGGTCACCCGAATGACGGTGACTGCCACGGCACGGTTGTCAGCATCCCAGACCTGGGTCATTCCGACTTTCTCGCCGACGATCGCTTTGGAGGGCACAGCAACGCTCTTTCTCGCTCGTGGCGGAAGCGGACGGGGGGTCCCGTTCGCCTTCGCACGCGGTACCCGGACCCAGTGTCCGGAGTGCTCGTCGGGTTGTCGCCACGGGGTCTCCGAGCAGCCTCGGCAGCCGGACACCCGTGGACCTGTGGTGACGACCGGAGGAGTAGGCTATCACGGCTGCTCCGGACCGCAAGACGGAGCTAGGTAGGCCTGCTGTCGAAGCCCCAGGGCCTCAGCGGCAGGCCGGAGCGGGAGGAGGGACTACGGGAGCCAGGCCCCTCCGGGCGCCACTGGAGCTGCGCGCCGCCCGCAGAGCGTCGGCCATCGCGCACCCGCTAGTTGGTCTGGATCTTGATCTCGATGTCAACCCCGGCGGGAAGCTCGATGCGCTGCAGGCTGTCGACTGTCTTCGGGGTGTGCTCGACGATGTCGAGCAGGCGCTTGTGCACCCGCATCTCGAAGTGCTCGCGGCTGTCCTTGTACTTGTGGGGGCTCCGGATCACCGTGTAGCGGTTCTTCTCGGTCGGCAACGGCACCGGGCCTCGGACCTTGGCCTGAGTTCGTAGGACGGTCTCGACGATCTTCTTCGTCGACTGGTCGAGGATCTCGTGGTCGTAGGCCTTCAAGCGGATCCGGATCCGCTGT
>JAKARG010000276.1 GCA_021819345.1 Actinomycetes bacterium
AGGTCGTCGAGGCCGCCGTGCAGAGCCCGGCAGCCACCGCTAGCGGGATGGCCGGTGACACCACGGGCGACTCTACGGCACAGGTGCCGGGCCGCTGGCGCCTGCGTCGGCCGCCACTCCGGGTCGCTCCCTCAAGGCGAGCGCTCCGAGCGCTCCAGCGACCACCACCAGCGCAGCCGATACGACTAGCGCCACCTCCAGGCCGCTCCCGAAGGCCGACCAGGCAGCGGCGATCACCTGGTGGACCTCGCCGGCGTGGCCCGCTCCGGCGGACCCGCCAGCCCCGGCGGTGTGCCCGTCGGAGGGCAGGCCTCCCGACTCGACCCCGCGGATCACGAGCGACTGCAGGTCCGGAGGTAGGCCGAGCGCCCGCAGGCGGGCCCCGAGGTGGGTGCGCAGCTGGGTGTCCACGAGGGCCCCGAGCACCGAGACCCCGGTCACCGCCCCGATCTCGCGGCTGGTGTTGGCAGCCGAAGCCGCCATCCCCGAGCGCGCCGGAGGGACCGACGAGAGCGCCGTGGAGGTGATCGGGACCACGGTGAGGCCGACCCCGACCCCGGTGAGGGCGAGCGCGGCGACCAGCGCTGCCTCGTCGGGGCTCGGCGAGAGCACCGCGGCAGTGACGAGCAGGCCGGCGGCGAACAGGGCGCAGCCGCCGCCCACCAGCCACCCGACGGGCATCCGGGCCTCCAGGCGCCCGGCTGATACGGCGGCCACCACGAGCAGGACGGTCATCGGCAAGAAGGTGGCAGCGATCACGAAGGCGCTGTCACCGACCACCTCGTCCAGGTACAAGGCGGTGAAGAAGAAGATCGCGAAGGTGGCGAAGTAGGTGCAGAAGGCGGCGACGTTGGCGGTGCTGAACGCCGGGCGCCGCAGGTAGCGCAGGTCGAGCAACGGATGGGCGGCACGCCGCTCCCTCCAGACGAAGCCGAGGGCCCCGGCGGCCGCCACTGCGAACAGCGCCACCACACCCGGCGCCCCGTACCCGGCCGACTCGCCGTTGATCACCGCGAACACCGCCGCGGTGAGCGCCCCGGCACCGATCAGCGCGCCGGCGGTGTCCACCCGGTGGGCGTCGGGGTCGGAGCTCTCGGGGAGCAGGGCGAGCGCGGCGGAGACCACCACCACCCCGAAGGCCAGGTTGAACCAGAAGATCGCCCGCCAGCTGAAGGCACCGACGAGCACCCCGCCGACCACCGGGCCGACGGCGAGGGCGACGCCGGAGACCGCCGCCCAGACCCCCACCGCCCGGTCACGATCCCGCCGCTGCGGGTAGAGGTGGCGCAGCATCGACAGGGTGCCCGGCTCGCTGGCCGCCGCCCCGAGGCCCATCACCGCCCGCCCGCCGATCAGGACCCCGACGTCGGGGGACAGGGCGCAGAGCACCGAGCCGGCGCAAAAGACCGTGGCCCCCGAGAGCATCACCACCTTGCGGCCGAACTCGTCGGCGATCATCCCGCAGGCGAGCATCGCCCCGGCGAAGACCAGGGCGTAGCCGTTGACCACCCACTGCAGGCTGGCCACGCCGGCGTGCAGGCTCGTCTGGATCGCGCCGAGGGCGACGCTCACCACCGTGTTGTCCAAGAAGGTGAGGAAGAGCAGGCCGCAGAGGACCGCGAGGGCTACCTGGCGGCGCCGGCCGGTCAACCCGCCCCGCTCCCCGGTCACCCCGCCCCGGTGGCCGCCGGGCAGGCCGCCGGGAGCTTGCCGCCCTGGAGGTGCAACAGCGAGCAGAAGCTGGCGTCGCCGACCTTCCAGACCCCGTCCTGGTACAAAGCGGTGCCCTTCTGGCCGGCCAGTGCGGGGGTGCCCGAGACGACGATGTCGTAGGTGACCGTCGCCTCCGTCGAGGAGTCGAGCTTCACGGCGAGGACCTTGGCGCTGGCCGCTGCGGCGAGCGGGGAGCTGGCATCGGCAGCGAGCACCGCCTCGAACTCCGAGCCGTGCTGGAGCAGCGTGACGCGCTGGGTGGTGGGGGTCTTGGCGTCGAAGAACTCGACCCAGTCCTTGCCCACTGCGGCGACGGTCGCCGACGTGGACGCCGCAGTCGTCGTCGTGGTCGTCGTCGTCGTTGTCGTGGTGGTCGTCGTCGTGGTCGCCTTCGGGGCGCTGCTCGACGAGGACCCGCAAGCGGCGAGCAACGCCGCAAGCACGATCGCGCTCGCACCGGCCCGCCCCAGCCGGCGCCCGAGGTTCCGCGGTCCTGGGCCCGGGCGCTCGTCGGTCTGCCTGATCTCCATCGTCGTCCTCCAGCTCTGGTCCAACGGCCCGGCACCGCTGGCGCCTGGGGTCTGCCCGGAGCGGCGTCGATGGCCGACTGCTCCAATCGTACCGACCGCCCTGACCGACCGGCGGAGGAGGGAGAGGAGGAGGGAAAGTCCACGCCTTCCCCGGCTCGCGCCCCGCAGGGGCAACAGCCTGCTCTGGGGGGCGCGAGAAGCCGCCCCATCCCGGCCGAGCCTTCCAAGGTCCGGCAAGGCCGTCAGCGTTGCTACCCGGCCGTAGAGGAGCCCAATCCCGCGACGGCCAGCTCTTCGCAGAGCAGGGGCACCACCGAGCGCCAGTCTGCGACGATCCCGAGGTCTGCAGCTGCGAAGACCGGGGCACCGGGGTCCGAGTTGAGAGCCAGGACCGTTCCGGCCGCGCGAAGGCCCGCCATGTGGTTCGCTCGACCCGACAGCCCGACGGCGATGTAGAGCGCCGGAGAGATGCTCCTCCCGGTGATCCCGACCTGGCGTGACCGAGGGAGGGTGCCACCGTCGGTCACCTTCCTCGTCGCAGCAAGCTCGGCACCGAGCATTCCGAGCAACGGGTCGAGCAGGTGCATGTCCTCGACCGCCACTCCCACGCCGACTCCGACCACCACCCGCGCAGCGCCGAGACGCTCGACCGCGTCGTCGCGCTCCGAGCGGAGGTAGCGGACCCGCCCGGCCGGCGCGACCCGAATGGAGCCAATCGGGATCGTCGCCCCCATGCGGGGGAGGGGCCGGCGGAGCGCACCTGGCCTCGCGGTCAAGACCTGAAGGCCGGCGGGAACGGTGACAACCGCCGTCGCCCCTCCACCCAGGACCGGCTTGAGCCCAACCAGGCGCTCGCCCAGAGGGTCGAGCTCGACATCCTCGACGTCGCCCACGAGGCCCGCACCGAGGCGGGCGGCGAGGCGGGCGGCGACTTCCCGACCCCAGGTAGTGCTCGGCGCAAGGAGCGCCCACGGATCACGCTCCGAGCACCACGCAGCGAGCACCCGGGCCACGTCCTCGGGGCTGGCAGAGCCCTCTACGCAGACGACCTCATCCGCTCCGAGCGACCCGAGTGCCTGCGCGTCGCCGACGACGCCGACGAACAGAGCCACGACCTCGGCCTTCGAGCGAGAAGCGAGCCTTGCAGCGGCCCCGAGCAGCTCGGCAGCCAGCTCGGCGCGCCCTCGCTCCACCACCACGGCGACCATGCGGGCGCTTGAGTCCCGGGACGATTCGGCCACCGAGGTACCCAGCGCGGGAACGAACCCGGGGGCGTCGAAGGGACCGAGGCACGAGATCATCTGGACGGCCTCTCGAACCTGTTCGACCAGCGGGCCGCCCAACACCACCGACGACCTGCGGCTCGAGGCGGGTCGGATCTCCTCGACACGAGTCGGGCTCGCTCCGGCTCCCCAGGGCCCACGACCGAGATCGGCGGCGCTGCAGACGAGGACGGACGCCGGGTCGGCCAGGACAGCCCCGGCTGGGGCCCGGGCGGGAGCACACAGCCGCTCGGCGCAGGAGATCACGGCTGGAAGAGCCACTTCGGCCCAGGTGTGGCCGTCGTCGTCCTCGCAGGTCGCCGTCAACCTCTTCCCCGACAGCTCGAGGCTTCGCACGGAGGCGAGGAATGGGAGGCCGAGCAGCTCGGCGAGCTGCGGCGGCACGTGCGCGGTGTCGGCGTCGGTCGAGCTCCTCCCCGTGAGGATCAGGTCGAAGCCACCGAGTCGACGTACCCCTTCGGCCAGCGCCCGGGCGGTGGCCAACGTGTCGGAGCCGGCGAGCTCCGGATCGCTGATGAGGGTTGCTCCGTCCGCCCCGCAAGCGAGGGCCTCCAAGAGGGAGCCCCTCGCCGCAGGAGGCCCGAGCGAGAGGGCCTCGCAACGACCCCCCTCGCGCTGCGCGAGAGCGATCGCAGTGGCGAGCGCCCGCCGACAGCAAGGATTGATCTGGGCTCCGGATCCTTCACGTCGCAGGCGCCCGTCCGCGCCGAAGGACTGCTGCTCGACGTCGGGCACCTGCTTGAGCAGAACGAGCGTGCGGAGTGGCATCAGGTTCCTCCTCGGAGGCGTTCTCGGGGGACGCGGCCGGGGAGGTCCCGGCTTCGGGTGCGCAAAGCGGAAAGGAGACGACCACTACTGCTCCACCCTCGGGATGGTTGCCCACCCGAGCAGTGCCGCCGTGGGCAGACGTGATCAGCCGCACGATCGCCAGCCCGAGCCCCGAACCGGCGCCGGCCCCAGGGCGGAGCGGCTCGGCGCCGGGGCGAGCAAAGGGCTCGAATGCCCGGGGGAGGAAGTCGACGTCGAATCCCGGGCCGTGATCGCGGACCTCGAGGACGCCATCGTTCCCGCTGCTGCGGACGCTCACCACTATTGCGCTGCCCGCCGGAGAATGCCGCAGTGCGTTGTCGACGAGGTCGTCGACAACCTCCCGGAACCGCACACGGTCGATCTCGGCCACCAGGGTCGAATCTGCATCGAGCACGACGTCGACGCCAGCAGCCGCAGCGCGACCCGTCACCGAGACGAGCGCCTCGGTAACCACCGGCTCGATGAGGCAGCGCTCGCGCTGGATCGTGAGGGTCGCGCTGTCGGCCCGGGCAAGGAGAGATCGGA
>JAKARG010000277.1 GCA_021819345.1 Actinomycetes bacterium
CTGGCCCCGGGTGGACAGGGGGAAACCGAGGCCGGGGACGCAGGGGCCGCCGTGCAGCCAGCCACCCGAGGGGGTGGCGGAGACCAGGTTGCCGTGGCGGTCCACGACGTCCACCTGGCAGGTGTCCCGGCTGATCGGGTCGCCGCCGGTCGGGTCGGGAGGCATTCCGGTGCTGCGCGGCCCGTCGCCGGTGGCAGCGAGCAGCTCGGCGGGCACGAGCCAGGGCGGCTTCGATCCGGGCCTCCCGGGCCGCTGCTCGAGCGAGGCCGCCTCGGTGATCTCGGCGCGGCGTCGCGCCCCGTAGGCAGGGGAGAGCAGCTCCTCGATCGGCACCTCGACGTGCTCGGGGTCCCCGTAGAAGGCGTCCCGGTCAGCGAAGGCGAGCTTGGCAGCCTCGGTGACCAGGTGGACCCCCTCCACCGAGGCCGAAGCGAGCGTGGCGGGGTCTTTCCCCTCCAAGATCCGCAGCTGCTGGAGGAACACCGGCCCCTGTCCCCAAGGACCGGTCTTGTGGACCCTGAGGCCGGCGTGCTCGATCCACGTGGGTGCCTCGTAGGACGGCTCCCAGCGAGCCAGGTCGTCGCCGGTGAGGAGCCCCCGGTGGCGATCGCCGCTGTCGTCGGGCGCCTCGGCACCGGCGAGGAAGCCCTCGATCGCCTCGGCGACGAAGCCCCGGTAGAAGGCGTCCCGGCAGCGGCGGATCCGGGTCTCCCGACCACCGCTCCCGGCGGCCGACTCGGCCAGCACCCGGGTCCAGGTGGCGGCGAGGATCGGGTTGGCGAAGCGGGCACCGCCGGCAGGAACCCCGCCGGCCGGCAGGAACACCGGGGTCGAGCTCGGCCAGTCGGTACGCAACTGCTGCTCGCAGGCTGCGATGGTCGCCGCCGCCCGGGGGAGCAGGCGAAAGCCCCCGCCGGCGTAAGCGATGGCCGGCTCCATCACCTCGGCCACCTCCATCGTCCCGTGCGACTCGAGCAGCGCCATCCAGGCTCCGAAGGCCCCGGGAACGACGGCCGGCAACAGCCCGGTGCCCGGCACCTGGGAGAGGCCGAGGTCCTTCAGACGGGCGACGCTGGCTGCCGCCGGGAGCGGCCCCTGGCCACAGATCACCTGCACGCTTGCCTCGGCGGCCCGGTAGGCGATGATCGGTACCTCTCCACCGGGGCCGTTCAGGTGCGGCTCGACGACCTGGAGCACCAGGCCGGCGGCGACCGCCGCGTCGAAGGCGTTGCCTCCCCGTTCGAGCATCGCCATGCCGCTCGCTGCGGCCAGCCAGTGGGTGGCCGAGACCATCCCGAAGGTGCCGGCGAGCTCCGGTCTCGTCGGGCTCATCGCAGGAACGTAGTCCTCTTCTCGTTCTCGGGGAGGTCCGGCACTGCCGGTTGACCGGCGAGCACGAGCTGAGGCACCCGCGTGCACCTCGGTCTTGACGTCCGAGCCGTTCGGCAGCAGAGCAGCCGTTCGGGAGTATGCTCCGCGACCGTGGGCGTGACCGGCGCAGCCGTCGTCATCCAGCTCGGCGGCTCGATCTTCGTGTTCATCGTCATTTCGTTGGTGATTGGCGCGTTGCTGTGGATCTCGGCCTTGGTGTCGGTGCTCGTCCACCGAGACGAGCCCGAGCGGGGATCGCAGCTCCTGTGGACGCTCGTGATCCTGATCGCCGGCCCCGTTGGAGCCACGCTCTACTTCCTGCTCGCCCGGCGGGCGCCGGAAGTCCCCCGCGAGGCGATCCCAGACAGACGCCGTCGGGTGCAGGCCATCGCCGAGCCTTGGTCGAGCTCGGCGAGCGACCGGCCGGGCTGACCAACCGCAGCGGCCGCCGATGCGCCGGGGTCCGGCGTCCCCGAACCTGATAGTGCCGTTGGCGCTGCCGGCGGCAGCCATGGAGGGGTAGGGCAGCTCAGCTGCCGGCGGACTCCGCGTCGGCGATGATCCCGGCGAGCAGGCTCGGGAAGACGAAGCGGTGGAAGGGGGCGACGCCGAGCCAGTAGAGCCGCCCGGCCAGCCCCTTCGGGCGGTACTCGGCGGTCTGGGCGACCTCGGTTCCGCCTCCTTCGAGCGGCTCGAGGTCCCATTCGAGCCAGGCGTCGCCGGGCAGGAGCATCTCGGCGTGGAGGCGCAGGCGCCTGCCCGCCACCACCTCCTCCACCCGCCAGAAGTCGACCGGGTCGCCCACGCCGAGCTTGCTCGGGTTGCGCCTCCCTCGACGCAGGCCGGGGCCGCCCACCAGCTGGTCGAGGACGCCTCTCACCTCCCAGAGGAACTGACCCCCGTACCAGCCGCGGTCGCCCCCGAGGGAGCACAGGACCTCGAAGACCCGGTCCGGGTCGCAGCGGCAGGTAGAGCGGCGCACGTCGGTGAGCACCGTTCCGCCCGACCAGGTCGGGTCGGTCGGGCTCGGGGCGAACTCCCCGAAGTCGGCGTCGACGAACGACGTGGGGACCTCGCCCCTGCGGGTGGCGGCGAGGCTCCTGCGGATCGCCTCCTCGACGCCGATCCGGGTGCTCGGCAGGCATCCGGGCTGGTCGGAGGCGCCGACGACCACCTCGTTCACCAGGCTCTCCACCAGCTCCCTCGCCAGGCTCGCCGGCACCGGGGTGACGAGCCCCACCCAGTGCGCCGACAGTCCGGGGGTGAGGAGCGGCAGTCGCAGCACGCGGCGGCGCCCGAGGCCCGCGACCCGCCGGTAGATCTCCATCAGCTCGGCGTAGGTGGCGACGTCGGGGCCGCCGACCTCGTAGGTGCCGGGGGCGAGCTCCTCGCAGAGGACCGCGTGGACGAGCAGGCCGATGACCTCGGAGATCGCGATCGGCTGGGTGCGGGTCGCGATCCAGGCGGGAGTGACCATGACCGGCAGGACCTCGACCAGGTAGCGCAGCATCTCGAAGCTGGCCGAGCCGGAACCGATGATCATCCCGGCCCGCAGCTCCACCACCGCCACGCCCGAGGCGGCCAGCTCGGCCCCGACCGCATGACGGCTCCGCAGGTGGGTGCTCAGGGTTGCCCCGTCGTCGCCGAGCCCGCCGAGGTAGACGATCCGGCCCACTCCGGCCTCGGCGGCCCGACGGGAGAAGTTGCGCGCGTCGGCTCGCTCCCGCTCGCACCAGTCACGACCCTGGCCGATGCTGTGGACGAGGTACACCGCGACGTCGACGCCCTCCAGGGCCGCGCCGAGCTCGCCTCCGACCTCGCCGGCGACCACCTCCGTGCGCTCCCGCCACGGGGCGTTCTCGAGCTTCGCCGGCGTGCGGGCCAGGCAGCGGACGCGGGCGCCCTCGGCGAGCAGCGCCGGGACCAGCCGGCCCCCGACATAGCCCGAGGCACCGGTCACGAGGACCCTCGGGCCCTGCTCGGGCTCCGAGGCGAGCCTGCTGTGAGCGGAGCCGAGGCCCGGGGTGAGCGGTGGGTGGGGGACCGAAGGGGGAGAGGTCGGCTTCGCCACGCTCGCAGCCTCCCACCCCGGTCGCGTTCACGACCACCCTGGCAAGCCGCCGTCGTCTCGTTCGGGAGGGCTCGTTCGGGAGGTCCCACGGGGACCCGGACCCGCCCGGAGATGTGAGGGAGACGTGAGGGCGCTGTGAGTGGGACGCGGCCGCCGCAAGCCCGAAGCTGTCGGGGAACCCGATGCGCAGCGCTAGGGCACCGAGGCTCGTCCCGGTCCTTCCGGGTCCCCGCTGGCCGGCGCAACCGGCGAAGGGGACGACGCCCGAGCGCTCCACGACGAGACGACGGCCGCCGGAGCGGCCGCCTGGAGGAAGGAAGAGAGATGACCGTTGGTAAGCAGCACCTGGTGGCTCACGGGCTCGTCGTCTTGGTGGCGGGGACCGGTATCGGCATCGGAGCCGCCGACGCCCCCGCATCCGTACCTGCGCCGGCTCCAGTGACCTACTCCGGCTGCGTCTCGCGCTTCGGCGGGCTCCTCTACGGGGTGAGCACCTCCGGCAGCGCGAACTGCGACCTCCGCCGCTCGACGAAGATCACCTGGAACGCCCAGGGCCCGGCCGGTCCGCAGGGCGCAACGGGGCCGCAGGGCGCAACGGGCGCTTCGGGGCCGCAGGGTCCTCCTGGAGCCCAGGGTCCCGCCGGGGCGCAGGGTCCCGCCGGGGCGCAGGGCGCTCCGGGTGCCCAGGGTCCCGCCGGGCCGCAGGGCCCGGCCGGTCCGCAGGGCCCTCCGGGCGCCGGAGCCCGGGCGGCAGTGTTCGCCACGCCGGGGAGCTACACCTACAGCGTTCCGGCCGGTGTGAGCGACCTCCTGGTGGAGGTGGTCGGCGGTGGAGGTGGAGGCGGCGGCACCGCCAGCGATCCCCTCTCGGGCATCGGCAGCGGCGGTGGGCAGGGTGCGAACGCCGAGGCGCTGGTCCCGGTGACCGCCGGTCAGAGCCTCGCTGTCCTGGTCGGCGCAGGTGGGGTCGGAGGGCTCGACGGCTCCACGACTTGCGCCAACGGCACCACCGGCGGCAGCTCCTCGGTGGGCTACGTCGGCGCCAGCGCCCTGGTGCAGGCGAGCGGTGGCGGGGGTGGGACGTGCGCGCCCAGCACTTCGACGACGGGAGGAACCGCTGGCTCGGTTGCCATCGCGCTCCCTGCAACGGGGATCACCTACAGCCCCGTCTCCCCCGGCGGGAGCCCGAAGATCTATCCCGGCGCGAGCTCGACGAGTGATACGCCGGGCGCGGGTGGTGGCCTCCCGGGCTTCGCCGGATCCGGCGGGGCAGGATCCGAGCTGCTCGGTGGGAGCGGGAACAACGGGAACGCGGGTGTGGTCACGATACGCCCCGTATGAGGGCGGAGGGCTCGGCTGGGCTATGCTCGGCGGGCGCCGGCGAACGGCGTTGCGGGAGCCGGAGGCAGATCGGAA
>JAKARG010000278.1 GCA_021819345.1 Actinomycetes bacterium
GATCTTGCTCGTGGTCGAAGGTGTGATGGGGCTCTTCGACGGGGCGGCCGCCGACGGACCGGAGGCCTCCACTGCGTCGGTCGCCCGGCTGCTCGACGCCCCGGTCGTGCTCGTGGTGGACGCCTCGGCGATGAGCGCTTCGGTGGCCGCGCTGGTCCACGGCTTCGCCACCTGGGACCCGCGCTGCCGGCTCGCCGGGGTGGTGCTCAACCGGGTCGGCTCCCCCGGCCACGAGACCCTGCTACGCGAAGCGCTCGCCGGCCTCGGGGTCCCGGTCCTCGGGGCGCTCAGGAGAGACCAGGCGCTCACCTGGAGGGACCGCCACCTCGGGTTGGTGCCGGTGGCCGAGGACCGCAGCGGCGTCGCCCGGCGCATCGAGGCCCTCGGGGAGGCAGTGGCCGCCCAGGTCGACCTCGGAGCCGTCGTCTCCCTGGCCCGGGCTGCGCCGCCGCGCGCGGTAGACGCGCCCCGCACCGCGGAGCGAGCCGGGAGGGCGACGGTGGCGGTCGCCGGCGGCCCGGCGTTCTCCTTCGTGTACCAGGACAACCTCGAGGCCCTCTCGGACGCCGGAGCCGAGATCGTGGCCTTCGACCCGACCAGCGACCCGGCCCTTCCCTCCGAGGCGAGCGCGCTGTACGTGGGCGGGGGATTTCCAGAAGTCTTCGCCGAGCACCTCGCCGGCAACCTCCCGCTGCTCGCCGACGCCCGGCGCCGGGTCGCAGGTGGGCTGCCGACCTGGGCCGAGTGCGGGGGCCTGCTCTGGCTCGCCTCCTCCCTCGACGGACACCCCCTCGCCGGCGTCGTGCCCGCCGAGGGGCGCATGACCGACCGGCTCAGCATCGGGTACCGGCGGGCCACGCTGCTCCGCCCGAGCCCGCTCGGCCCAGCCGGGACCGAGCTGCGGGGCCACGAGCACCACTACTCGACCCTCGACCCGCCAGGCGACGGCCTCGAGCTCGCCGGGCGCTTCGGCCGGGGGAGGGCGGGCTGGATCGGGCCGTCGCTGTTCGCCTCGTATGTCCACCTACACCTCGGCGGCGACCCGAGCCCGGCGGAGAGGTTGGTGGCAGCGGCCGGCGCAGTTGCCCCCACGACGTGCTAGCGCCAGCACCGGTCGCGTGCCCGCTGCGACGTGCTAGCAACGGTCCCGTGCCCGTCCCTCCGACCGACCGCCGTCCCCCGAACGACCCGTCCGCGCTCGCCGGGGCCGGAGCAGCGCGACCGGTGGCGGGGTTCGGCCGCTCGACGCTCGCCGGCGTCGGGGTCGGTCCCGGCGACCCCTCGCTCGTGACCCTCCAGGCACTGGCGACACTGCAGGCCGCCGACCGGGTCTTCGGCCCGACCATGGACGCCGACCTCGCCGGACGGGCCGAGACGATCCTCGCCGTAGCCGCCCCGGAGGTGGCCGTCGAGCGGCTGGTGTTCGCCATCCAGGCCGACGAGGGCGCCCGGGCGCAAGCGCATACCGCCGCGGCGGCCACCGTCGCCGCGAGGCTCGACGCCGGCGAGGCGGTGGCCTTCGTCACCCTCGGCGACCCCAACCTCTACAGCACCTTCCACCACCTGGCCGCCGCGGTCCGGGAGCTCCGGCCGGCCACGCCGGTGCGGACCGTGCCGGGGATCATGGCCTTCCAGGACCTCGCCTCGCGGGCGGGGGCGGTGGTCACCGACGGCACCGAGCGCCTCGGCCTCGTCACCGCGGTCGAGGGGACCGCCGACCTGGAGGCCGCCCTCGCCGACCCGTCGAGCGCCGTGGTGGTCTACAAAGGGGGCCGCCACCTGGGCCGGATAGCCGATCTGCTCCGCGGCGCCGGACGACTGGAGGGCGCGGTGGTGGGCGAGCTGCTCGGGATGCCCGGGGAGCGGGTGGGGCCGCTCTCGGAGCGCTCGGCACCGGCCTCCTATCTCGCCTGCGTGATCGTCCCGCCCGCCCGGGGGGCGGGGGCGGTTGGCGGCGGCGCGTCGGGTAGCGGGGCGCCGGTGGGCGGCGGGGCGCCGGGTGCCGGCGGGGTGGGGGGCGGTGGCGGGGCGCCGGGTGCCGGCGGGGTGGGCGGCGGCTCCCCACGAGCGGCGGTGCGGAGATGATCTCCTTCGTCGGAGCGGGGCCCGGCGCAGCCGACCTGATCACCCTTCGCGGGCGTGACCGCCTCGCAGCGGCGGACGTGGTCGTGTGGGCATCCTCGCTCGTGCCCGAGGCCGTGGTCTCCCACGCCCGGCCCGAGGCGCTGCGCTTCGACTCCAAGGTCATGACCCTCGAGGACGTGCTCGAGGTCTACGCCGCTCACCCCGACGCGGCGATCGTCAGGCTCCACTCCGGCGACCCCTCGGTCTACGGGGCGATCCAGGAGCAGATCGACTGGTGCAACGAGAACGGACGGTCCTTCGAGATCGTCCCCGGGGTCACCTCGATGGCAGCTGCCGCCGCTGCGGTGGGCCGAGAGCTGACCATCCCGCAGGTCTCCCAGAGCGTGGTGCTCACCCGCCTGGCCGGCCGCACCGCTTCGAGCATGCCCGAGCGGGAGTCGGTGGCGAGCTTCGCCGCCATCGGTCCGACGATGGCGGTGTTCCTGAGCGCGGCCCGACCGAAGGAGCTCCAGGCCGAGCTGCTCGCCATCGGCTCGGCGTACGACGCAGCGACCCCGGCGGTGGTCGCTGCGCGGGTCTCCTGGCCCGACGAGCAGATCCTCACCACGACCGTCGGGGAGCTCGCCGCCACCATCGAGGCCACCGGCGCCCGCACCACAGTGCTGGTCCTCGTCGGCCCGGCGCTCGAGGGCGCCGCGCCCCGCAGCCACCTCTACTCGCCGGAGTGGGCCCACAAGTTCCGCCGGCGCTCCCGACCGGGCTCCACCGCCGGCCGGCCGGTGACGAGGAGCTCGGGCTGAGCCCGCGGAGCGAGCCCCCGCCCACCACGGAGCCGGCGATGTCGGCCGAGGTCGCCCGGCGCCGGCGAGGGCTGCGGACCGGATGGACGACCGGGACCTGCGCCTCGGCGGCAGCGAAGGCCGCGACCATGTCGCTCCTCGGTGGCCACACCCCCGACGAAGTGGAGGTAGGTCTCCCCTCCGGCCAGCGGGTCCGCTTCGCGGTCCTCGACCGGGGCCCGGGCAGGGCGGCGGTGGTGAAGGACGCCGGCGACGACCCCGACTGCACCGACGGTGCGGAGCTGACCGCCGAGGTCGACTGGCTGACCGGCACCGGCCCGGCTACCGAGCTGGTGGGCGGACCGGGGGTGGGCACGGTGACGCTGCCCGGCCTCGGCCTGCCGGTCGGTGCGCCGGCGATCAACCCGGTCCCCCGGCGGATGATCCTCGCCGCCCTCGGCGAGGTGACCGACCGCCCCCTGCGGGTGACGATATCGGTGCCCGGCGGCGAGGCGATGGCCGAGCGCACGAGCAACTCCCGCCTCGGGATCGTCGGCGGCATCTCGATCCTCGGGACCACCGGGATCGTCCGGCCGTTCTCCACCGCCGCCTACCGAGCATCGGTGGTCCAGCAGATCGACGTCGCCGCTGCGCAGGGCCTGAGGGCCGTCGTGCTGGCGACCGGCAGCCGCTCGGAGCGGACCGCACGTCGCGAGCTCCCTCAGCTGCCGCCGGTGTGCTTCGTGGAGGTCGGGGATTTCACCGGGATCGCGCTGCGTCGGGCCGCAGGAGCCGGGATCACCCAGGTCTGCTTCGTCGGGATGGTGGGAAAGATCGCCAAGCTCGCGGCCGGCGTCATGATGACCCACTTCCACCGCTCGCAGGTGGACGGAGAGCTGCTCGCGACGATCGCAGCGGAGGTCGGCGCTCCCGGCGCGATCGTCCGGGCCGCCACCGCCACCGGGACGGCGCGCCACTTCTACGAGGTCTGCGAGGCCGAGGGCTCGAGCGCCCCGCTCGAGCTTCTCTGCCGACGGGCGAAGGAGAGCTGCGAGGCCCATGCCGGCGGCCGCCTCGCCGTGGAGGTGCTGATGGTCGACTTCGACGGCAGCCGGGTCGTGGCCCGTGCCTGAGGCCCCCGTGGTGCCCTCCGGCGGGCCGGGGCAGGGTGGCTCTGGGCAGGGTGGCTCGGGGCGAGGAGGGCCGGGGCGGTGCAGCGCAGGGCAGGGCGGGGCGGGCCGGAGCGGGCCGGGGCAAGGTGGGCCGGGGCGCATCGTGGTTCTCGGCATCCCGGGCGGCGCACCGCCCGGGCCCCCTGACTCCTACCACGGGCTGCTCGCCGGCGCCGACCTCGTCGTCGGGGGACAGCGCCACCTGGCCGCCCTCGACCCTCTCCCGGCGCGCACCCTCGCGCTCCACGGCGACCTCGAGGAGACCCTCGACTCGATCGCCGCCGAGAGCGGCACGGTCTGCGTGCTCGCGTCCGGCGACCCGGGCTACTTCGGCATCCTGAGGGCCCTCGCCGCCCGCTTCGGCGCCGGCTCCTTGGAGGTGCACCCAGCGGTCTCCTCGGTGTCGCTCGCCTTCGCCCGGCTCGGCCTGCCCTGGGACGACGCCGTGGTCGTCTCTGCGCACGGCCGCTCGCTCGCCGATGCGGTGCGCGCCATCCCCGCGCACCCAAGCGGCGTTGGTGGCGAGCTGCGCCTCGCCAAGTCGGCGGTGCTCGTCTCGCCGGAGAACCCCCCCGAAGCCGTTGCCTCCTTGCTCGTGGAGCTCGGCGCTGCGCCGGGCTCGCGTGCCGTGGTCTGCTCACGCCTCGGCTACCCCGAGGAGGAGGTGACCGACACCGACCTCGCCGGCGTCGCCGCCGGCAGGTGGGACCCGCTCTCTGTCCTCCTGCTCCTGCCCCCCGACCCGGTGGCGCCCGTCGCATCCCTCGCCACCCCAACGGCAGCCGACCGC
>JAKARG010000279.1 GCA_021819345.1 Actinomycetes bacterium
CTTGGTGAACGCCCGGAGCAGGTTGAGCGTCGAGGCCGACTGGTGGTAGGCCCGCACCAGCCGGGAGGGGTCGGGGACCCGGTCGGCGGGGGTCGGCGAGTCGTCGTTGACCATGTGGCCCCGGAACGCCGGCAGCTCGACGCCCTCGACGATCTCGGTCGGCGCCGAGCGGGGCTTGGCGAACTGCCCTGCGATCCTGCCGACCTTCACCACCGGGACGCCGCCGGCGTAGGTGAGCACCACCGCCATCTGCAGGATCACCTTGAGCTTGTCTCGGATCGTGTCGGCGGCGAAGTCAGCGAAGCTCTCGGCGCAGTCGCCGGCCTGGAGGAGAAAGGCCTCGCCGGCTGCCACCTGGGCGAGGCTCCGGCGCAGGCTCGTGGCCTCTCCGGCGAAGACCAGCGGCGGTAGCGCCGACAGCTCCTTCAGCGCTTGTTCGAGGGCGTGGGCGTCGGGCCACTCCGGCTGCTGGGCCGCCGGGGCCGCCCGCCAGCTCTGCGGTGTCCAGTTGTCCACCCCTCAAGCCTTGCCGATCGGAGCGCCGGGTGCCAACAGCCCCCTCCGGGCGGGCCCGCTGCCCGGCGGCGATGCGCAGCCGGCCGAGGCGGTGGGCAGGCAGCCGCGCCGAGTGCTCGACCGAGGAGCAGCGGTGGCTTCACGGAGGAGAAACAGTCCTGCGGCCCGGGGGCTGGCTATGATCCGCCGAAGACCGAGTGCTCCCGTGCAATCGCGGGTGGCAACGAGAGGGGAGGGTGCCGTGACGGCATCAGCAGAGAGCCCGGCAATGGGGGATTTCGAGGCCAGTGACCGCAAGCTCAAGCGGGAGCTGTCGCGAAGCCACCTGCTCATGCTGTCGCTCGGGGCGATCATCGGCTCGGGCTGGTTGTTCGCCTCGATCACCGCCGACGAGCTCGCCGGCCCGGCGTCGGTGGTCTCGTGGATCGTCGGGGGCATCCTCGTGCTGTTCATCGCGCTCTCCTACGCGGAGATCTCGACGATGCTGCCCCGCTCGGGGGCGGTGGTTCGCTATCCCCACCTCACCCACGGCGGCTACACCGGCTTCATCCTCGCCTGGGCCTACCTGCTCGCGAGCGCCTCGGTGCCGGCCATCGAGGCGATCGCGGTGGTCCAGTACGTCGGCCCCCAGGCGCCGGCGAGCTGGCACCTGCTCCAGGAGCCGGTCACGGTGAGCTCGGTGCTGCACTTCCCCGAGGGCTGGCTGTTCACCGTCGTGATGCTCGTGGCGTTCTTCTTCGTGAACCTCTACGGAGCGCGTTTCCTCGGCCGGTTCAACAACGCGGTGATGGTCTGGAAGCTCGTGATCCCGGTGCTCACCTTCCTGCTCATCTTCTTCCTCACCTTCCACTCGAAGAACTTCTCTCCGCCGGCGGGCTTCGCGAGCTTCGGCTGGAGCAAGGTCTTCTACATCATCCCGACCGCAGGGATCGTGTTCTCCTTCCTCGGCTTCCGCCAAGGGCTCGACTTCGGCGGCGAGGCGCGCGATCCCCAGCGCGACATCCCCTTCGCCACCATCGCTTCGGTCCTCATCGGCATCGTCGTCTACGTGCTGTTGCAGGTGGCCTTCACCGGCGGCATCGTCTGGCACTACTTCGGGGTCGCCACCAACAACTACGCCGGCCTCGCCGCTCCCTCGGCAGCTGCCGGCCACGTCCTCGTGACCGCGAGCCCGTTCTTCGCGGTGATGAAGGCCTCGGGCGTCGCGTTCTTGGTCTCGTTCTTCTCCTACCTGCTGATCGCCGACGCCTTCATATCCCCCTTCGGCACCGGCTACATCTACCTCGGCACCGGGGGCCGCACGATCTACGGGATGGGCGTGGGCGGCTACCTGCCAAAGCAGTCGACCTCGGTCAGCTCGGGGGCGCGCGTCCCCTGGGTGGCGCTGATCGCCTCGTTCGCCGTGGCGCTGATCTTCACCGCCCCCTCCAAGAGCTGGTTCAGCCTGGTCGGGATCATCACCTCCATGACCGTGTTCACCTACATCATGGGCGGGGTCAGCCTCCAGGTCTTCCGCCGGACGGCGCCGGAGCTCGGCCGGCCCTTCCGGCTCGGGGCGGCGGGCTTCTGGGCGCCGGTGTCGTTCCTCGCCGCCACGGCGATCGTGTTCTGGTCCGGCTTCGCCACCCTCGCCGACCTCGTCGCCCTGCTGTTCCTCGGCCTACCGCTGTACGTGTGGTTCTTCGCCCCCGAACGCGGCTACATCAACAAAGCCGCCGGCTACACCATCGGCGGGGTCTTCCTCGTGGGCTGGATCCTCATCACCCACTGGGGCAACTGGATCCTCACCACCGCCCCCGCGACGGTCGCCAAGGACCACCCCAACTTCCCCCTGTGGTTCATCGTCTCGGCGGTGGCGGTGTACGCCTTCACCGGCGCGTGCTGGCTGTTCGGTTCCCCCGAGGGACGCCACCTGATCAACCGCAGCTGGTGGCTGGTCACCTTCATCCTGGCCGAGTTCTGCCTGTCGTACTACTCGAGCTTCGGGGTGCTGGCCAAGCCCCCGGCGGCGCTGCGCTTCCCCTACGACACCCTCTGGGCGCTGCTCATCGGCCTGGTCTGCTTCTACTGGGCGGTGGCGAGCGGTTACGAGACCGAGGAGATCAAGGCCATCGTCGAGACCGGCAGCGGAGTCGTGCCCGCCGAGGAGTGAGCCCGGCGGGGCCGCTCCCTGGCGGCCGTCCGACCCGAGCGGCGGCAGGTCTGCCGTCGGGAAGATCCCCCTTGCAGCGGGCTCTACCCGGGAGGGAGCTGCGGGGGGAAGGTAGCCTCGCTCGGAGTGGGTGAGCGGATCGGGATCTTCGGCGGCACCTTCGATCCGGTCCATGTCGGGCACCTGGTGGCGGCGGTCAACGCCAAGCACGCCCTGCGCCTCGACCGGGTGATCATGATGGTCGCCAACGTCCCCTGGCAGAAGGTGGGGCGCCGCAGCGTCTCCCCCGCAGCCGACCGCCTCGCCTTGGTCGAGGCGGCGGTCGGGGGAGTGCCCGGTGTCGAGGCCGGCAGGGCGGAGATCGACCGGGGAGGGGACTCCTACACCGCGGACACCCTCCAGGAGCTCTCCGAGGCGCACCCCGGGGCCGAGCTGTTCGTCCTCGTCGGTTGGGACGTGGCCCCCGAGCTCGGCACCTGGGCGCGCGTCGAGGAGGTGAAGCGCCTCGCATCGCTCGTCGTCGTCAACCGTCCGGGAGCGGGGCCTCCCAGGGGCCTCGACGGGCGTGGGTGGCGGGTCGAGGAGGTCACGGTGCCCAACCTCGAGATCTCGAGCACCGACCTGCGGGAGCGGGCTGCCGAGGGTCGGCCGCTCGACTACCTGGTCCCCGAGGCGGCAGTTGCCGTCATCCGGGAGCGAGGTCTGTACGCTGTCGGGAGATGACGACCCTCGGGCAAGCCCCCCCGCCAGCGGCGACGACCCGCCAGCAGCGGCGCCTGCGTCGTCGTCGGCTGGCCTGGGAGCAGTTCCTCGCCGTGGTCCTCTTGGTCGTGGCCTTCGGGGTCACCGTGGTCCTGCTCGGCCTCCAGTGGCTCCACGCCGGCACCCCCGGTGGACCCGGTTGATCGAGCGCAGCCCGGCGGAGGCCCTGCGCTCCGAGGCCCCGGGGTGAGCCTCGGTGCCTCGCTCGACGAGGTCAGGTCCTGGGCCACGACCGCGGCCCGGGCGGCGTCGGACAAGCAGGGTCGTGACACGATCGTGTTGTCGGTCGGCGCGCTGCTGGCGATCACCGACGCCTTCGTCATCACGAGCGGGGCCAACGCCCGCCAGGTGCGGACCATCGCCGAGGCGGTCGAGGAGGCGGTGAAGCGCGCTGGCGGGCCGGCTCCGCTGCGCTTGGAGGGCCTTGTCGACGCCAGCTGGGTGCTCATGGACTACGGGGACTTCGTGGTGCACGTGATGGCCGAGGAGGCGAGGGAGCTGTACGCGCTCGAGCGCCTCTGGGGTGACGGCGAGGTCTGGCCCTGGGAGGAGCGCCGGGCCGTCGAGGTCTAGCCAAGGTCTAGCCAGTAGTGCCCCAAGGGACCGGGAGCCCGGGGGTAGCTCTCGGTCGGGTCGGTGGCCGGTCGGGTCAGTGGCCCGGGGGGGTGCTCTGGAAGTCGACTGCGCTCCAGCGCGCCCCGCCGTCGAAGGTCATCAGCATCTCGCTCGACCCCGCGGAGCGGACGATCGCGATCCCCTGGGTCGGGTCCTCGAAGCCGAGCTCGGTGAACCTGCCCGACCCCGACCAGGTGGGGCCGGTCCACGACCCGGTGGTGTGCAGGTAGATCACCGCCCTCCCGTCGTGGCTACCGGCGACGGCGAAGGAGTCGGCTCGGTTGGCGGCGAGGGCCTGCGGGTCGAGCCCGGGAGGTGTCTGCGCCTCGTAGGCCCAGCTCCCGGGGGTGCCGCCGGTCCGGGAGCGGTAGACGGTGGCGCCGGCACCCCCGGAAGTCGGCCGGCACAGCTCGAACAGGTCGGTGGAGCTCGCCGCGGCGAGCAGCACCCGCTGCACAGGGCTGGTGCACGACGGCGACCAGCGCTCCCAGGTGCCGTAGCGGGTGAGCCGGGCGGCGCTCACGAACCCCGGGTCCTCCACCACCAACCAGCCGGCGCTGCCCTGCAGCACCAGCTCGGGGGTCGGGTCGGAGCGGGGCCCGGCAGACAGCGGGACGCTCACCTCCTTCCACGCCGGTGAGGTCTTCTCGGCGCTCGCCACCTGCACCCCGGAGGGCTCGGCGCGCACGACCACTGCCTCGGCCCGCCCGTCCATCGCCTCCAGGGCGACGATCTCGCCCCCGGAGACGGCGGCCGGTTGCAGGGAGCAGA
>JAKARG010000280.1 GCA_021819345.1 Actinomycetes bacterium
ACGATGCTGCTCCCGGTCCGCAACCTCGTCCGTCTCGCGAAGCAGCTCGCCACGGTCGACCGGCTCTCGGGTGGCAACCTCCTCGTCACCTTCGTTCCCGGGCTCGCACACGGCCCCGAGCGCACCATCGTCAGCCGGGACGATCCCGTCTTCGCGAGCTGTCGCCTGGCGCACGTGAGGGTCGCCAGGGCGACCATGGTGCCGACCGTCTGCTCGACACCGAAGAGCTGCTGCCATACCTCGGGTTCTGCACGCCGTGCTCCTTGCCTTCGATCCGGTTTCGATAGCCCGATCTCGTAGACCCGAGGCGGCGTGCGCCGTGTCTTAGCACTTCTGCGTACTCACGGAAACGACAGAAGACCCATTCTTGCCCGTCTGCGGCCAAGATCCGCCATTCGCCGTCGCTGGTGACCCGCCGGTGGTGAGGAGAGGATCCGCGAGACGGTGGTGGCCTACCCGCAGGGTGGCCGGTAGGGGGCCTGGATGTAGCGGGCCCATTCGGCCCGGGTGATCGGATCCCCGACGGACGAGCAGACCCTCCGAGCGGCGTCGGCCGGTCGGTAGCGCCACAGGTGGATGGTGTCGTCGCTGCCGCTGGCGGCGAGGCTGTGACCGCCGGGGCTGAAGTCCACGGCGAAAGCTTCCTTCGTGCCTGCGCTGAGCGTCTCTTCGAGCCGCGGATGGGCCGGGTCGGAGATGTCCCACACCCACACGGCGTGGTTCGTGGTGGCGGCGGCCAGCGTGCGCCCGTCGGGGCTCACGGCGATGGCGTAGACGTAGCCTGTCGGACCGCTGAGCGGCCGGCCGAGAAGGCGAGGGCGGCGTAGGTTCGAGATGTCCCACATCTCGATGGTGCCGTCGGCGCTGCCGGCTATGAGCGTGCGCCCGTTAGGGGTGAACGCGGTGTCGTACGCGTAGTCGCTGAACCCGCCGAGCGTCGCCGTCAGGATCGGATGGTGGAGGTCGGCGATGTCGTAGAGGCGGACCTTGTCGTCGGTGCTGGCGGTCGCGAGGAGGCGGCTGTCGCCGCTGAAGGCGAAGCCGAGAACCAGGCCGGTCGTGCCGGTCAGAGTGGGCAGGGGCCGGGGACGCGAGGGGTCGCTGACGTTCCACAGCCGCACTTGGCCGCTGTCGTCGCCGGCGGCGAGGAGCTTTCCGTCGGGGCTGAAGCCGAGCTGCTCTATGTAGGGTTTGTTGCCTTCCAGGGGAGGCCCGAGCGGCTCGGGACGGGAGGATCGACCGGTGATGTCGAAGATCTGGATCTGCGCCTTGGAGTTGGCGACGGCCACCAGGCGTCCGTTCGGGCTGGCCGCTACCGCGCCGGCTACGGGGCCGAACCCGGCGGACGGGATGACCTCGCTGGCCTTGACCAGGCGGGCGGAGTTCTCGACGTTCCACATCGTCGCGTCGCCGTGCGGGCCGCTGCTGCCCGCGACCAGACGGCGGCCTTTGCCTGTGTAGCCGAGGTAGTACACGCGGCCCGGCTCTGTGTAGGTGCTCGGCAACGGCAGCGCCCAGATGCGCGTCACGCCGCCAGAGTCCCCGGTGACGAGGGTGTGGCCGTCGGGTGCGAACTCGACGCTGGTGACCGGGTCGGGGGCCTGGAAGGAGCTGACCACGCTCCAGGTGGCGGTGTCATAGAGATGGATCGAACCGTCGGCGGAGGCCACGGCGAGGGTGTGGCCGGCGGGGCTGAACGCCGTGCTGAAAAGCTGCGAGGTAGCCGCCGTCAACGGGGGGCGCGCCAGGTGGAGATGACCGTGCGGGCCCAGGTTCCAGATCCGCAGCTGCAGGTCGTCGCCTCCTGTGACGAGCTGCGAGCCGTTCGGGCTGAACGCCACCGTCTCGATCCCGGCCGTCCCCGAGCCGCTCGCGACGGCCGGCTGGGTCGCTCCGGGCTTCCACAGCGCGACGGTGCCACCGGCGCCGGCGGCGGCGAGGAGCCGCCCGTCGGGGCTGTAACTGACCGTCTTCACCGACGCGCCCGCCGGAGCGTGCAGCACCGGCTGCGGCTTCGGGGGGCCGGACCCGGCGAGGTCCCACTGGCGCACGGTGCCGTCGGCGCCCCCGGCGGCCAGGCGCCGGGAGCGGGGGGAGAAGCACACCGAGTAGACGGTGCTGGTGAACCCACGCAGCACGGCGAGCTCACGGGCCCGTGTCGGGGACGTCACGTTCCACAGCGTGACCGTGTGGTCGGTGCCGCCGGCCGCGAGGAGCCTACCGTCGGGGCTGAGCGCGACAGCGAAGTCGTGCCCCGATCCCGGCCCGGCACGAAGCTCCGCGAGCCTGGTTGGGTGGGACCCGCTCAGCCCGTACAGCGCCACGGTGTCGTTGGCGGACTGGGCGACCGCCAGGAGGCGCCCGTTCCCGGACAGCGAGACGAACTCCGGCCCTACCGGGCCGAGCAGCCGGGTGGGGATCTCACCGGCGGTGGCGTCCACGAGAGCGGAGCGGGCCTGGGTCGTCGCCGAGATGCGGTAGGCGGCCAGGGCCAGCTGGGCGGCGAGCGAAGGGTCGGTCGGAGCGAGCTGGCGGGCTTCTATGGCGACCTGGCGGGAAAGGGCCTGGTCTTTCGCCCGGGTGGCGGCGTCGCGGGCGTCGACGGCTATGGCGGCGAAGACGATCGCTGCGACGGCCAGCACCGTCAGGGCGCCGAGAAGCTGCTGGGTGCGCCTGGTGCGACGCCGGGCGGCCCGCTGCTGCTGGTCGCGGTAGGAGAGCGAAGCGGCGAAAAGCTCCGCCTCGCTTCGGCTGAGCTCCAGGTCGTGATGCGCCTCGCTCGCCCCCTCGAGGGCGGTTTCCAAGCGGGCGCCGCGCAACAGCATCGACTCGTCCCGGCCGGCCTCGACCCACGCCCGGGCCGCGTCGGCAAGCTGGTGGTGCAGGCGCAGCCACTCCCGGTCCGTCTCGACCCACTCGCTGAGGCGGGGCCAGGCGCCGAGCAGGGCGTCGTGGCTCATCGAGACAGTCCCTGCGTCGACGGTCACGAGGCGGGAGGCGACGAAGCGTTCCAGGACCGTCGCCAGCGGGCCGGCGCCGTCGCGGGGTTCTTCGAGCTCCGACAGCTCCAGCCGGCTCGCCTTTCGCCGGGTGGGAGGTCCTTCGGCGTCGAGATGTACCAGGCGGGCGAAGAGCCGCCGGGCCGATTCGCGCTCGTCGGGGCTCAAGCCGGCATAGAGCTCTTCCGCCGCTTGGCGGACCGCGCCGCGCAGCCCGCCGGCCGCCCGGTAGTCGGCGATCGTCAGGTAGTTGCGCCCGGCGCGCTGCCAGGTAGCCAGCAGAGCGTACGAAAGCAGCGGCAGGACGCCCTGGGCGTGGGCGAAGCCGTGCGGGCTGCCCGGCGCCAGGTCCGCGAGGACCAGGTCCACCAGGCCTTCTTCGACGGCGGTGCCGGTCACCTGCGCCGGGCCTTGGAGTGCTTCGCGCAGCTCCTCCTCGGTCAGGGGGCCGAGGAGGAGCTGGGAGTGGCGCAGAGCTTCCAGCAGGGCGGGCTCCTCCGAGGCTGCCTGGTAGAAGTCGGCTCGCAGGCCCAGCACCACCAGCGCGTGGTGCCTGTAGAGGTCTTCGAGGCGACCGAACAGCTCGGCGCGCTCGGCGGCGGGCAGGGCGAAGGCCTCCTCGAACTGGTCGACGATCACCAAGGGCCGCTTTCCCTCCGAAGCGGCGGTCTCCCAGCCGGGAGCAGCCGACGACAGCTGCTCCGACGTCACCGCTACCGGCTCCCAGCCGCCCTCGGCGGTGTCGAGAGCCCCGCCGACGACCGCCGTCGCCAGTCCCGCCATGAGCAGTGAAGATTTCCCCGAGCCGGACGGCCCGACGAGCACGACGGCCCGACAGGGCGACGACGGGTCGTCTCTCAACCGGCGCAGGCGCTCCAGCAGCTCCTCGGTCACCGCCCGGCGGCCGAAGAAGAGCTCGGCGTCGGACTGCCTGAACGGCTCCAGGCCCCTGTAGGGGGCCAAACCCTTCGGGCTGCGCCCGTCGGAGGTGAGCCGAGCCCGAGTGAGCGCAGCCATCCACGGTTCCTGCTCTTCGGCGCCGATCAGGCCGCACGCGTCGAGGACCGAACGGTACAGAGCGAGCTGGCGGGGCCCTGGCAGGTGCCGGCCGGCGAAGTAGTCACCCAACGTCGCTGCCGGCGCGTCGAGGGCGTGAGCCAGGTCCCGGACCGTCAGACCCGCCAGGGAGCGCAGGACGCTCAGGGCGTGGGCCAGATCCTCCCTGGTGTGGATCCCTCCCGGATCGGGACGATCTCCGTTCCCCAACGATGGCCCCCTCGTAGCGTCGCGCCAGAAGTTGCGCTCCCGATGCTACACAGTCGCCCTGGTGGGGGCCGTGCCCTGTACGAGGTTGTACGAAGTTGCCGGTAGACACCAATTCCGGCTGCCGGCTCAGTTACTTTCGGCCTGAGAGCGACCTCCGCACGCAGGTGGCGGCCGCAGGGGTGACAGCTACCGGCAGGGCACGTCGAATCGACGCCCACCCGGCCGGTGAAGGGGTGAGCACCATGAAGATCCGGACCGGTCCTGCCATCGCAGCAGCGGCGACGATGCTGGCCTTGCTGGGCGGCCTCGCGCCGCAGGCCGCCGCGTCGTCGACGGGCTTGTCGTCGACGGGCTACACCTGGAGCGGTGGCGGCTCGGCCCCCGGGAACTGGAGCGCCGGGGCGAACTGGTCCGGTAATGCCGCGCCGAGCGGCACGGTGGGCACCCTCACATTCCCCCCCCTGACAAGCAGCGCGTGCTCCGCCAGCCCCCCCACGACCGCCTGCTACAACTCGGTCGACGACATCTCGGGGCTTTCCGCCGCCGGG
>JAKARG010000281.1 GCA_021819345.1 Actinomycetes bacterium
CTACCCCGAGGAGGAGGTGACCGACACCGACCTCGCCGGCGTCGCCGCCGGCAGGTGGGACCCGCTCTCTGTCCTCCTGCTCCTGCCCCCCGACCCGGTGGCGCCCGTCGCATCCCTCGCCACCCCTTCGGCAGCCGCCGGCGCCCGGCTATACGCTGCTGGCACTGCCGGGGCTGCTGCTGGCACCGGGGAGGCTCCTGCTGGCACCGGGGGGGCTGGCGGCGGCGCGGGGGCTGCTGGCGGCGCTTCGGGGCCTGTTGGCGGCGCTTCGGGGCCTGTTGGCGGCGCTTCGGGGCCTGTTGGCGGCACGGCCGGGTCTCATGGCGGCACGGCCGGGTCTCATGGCGGCACGACCGCGCACCCTGGCGAGCCTCGCCACTTCGGGGCGATCTTCGGCCGGGACGACAGCGAGCTCTCCCATCGAGCCGGGATGATCACCAAGCCCGAGGTGCGTGCCGTCGTGCTCGCCCGGCTCCGGCTGCCGGCGGCCGGGGTCCTCTGGGACCTCGGTGCCGGCAGCGGAAGCGTGGGGGTCGAAGCGGCCGGGCTCGCTCCCGGGCTCGAGGTGGTCGCCGTCGAGCGCGACCCCGACGCGGCGCGCCAGATCACTCTCAATGCGGCGCGCCACGACGTCGGTCTCCTCGTGGTGCAGGCAGAGGCACCGGCCGCCCTCGACGGGCTCGCCGACCCCAACCGCGTGTTCGTCGGGGGCGGGGGTCTCCGGGTGCTCGGCGCGGCCCTCGAGCGCCTGCGCCCCGGAGGGCGGGTGGTCGCGACCTTCGCCGCGCTCGACCGGGCGGCCGCCGCCGCCGATCTGCTCGGCAACCTCGTCCAACTCTCGGTGGCACGCGGTGCTCGCCTCCCTGACGGCGGTTTGCGCCTGGAGGCCTCCAGCCCGGTGTTCCTCGTGTGGGGCCCCGACGGGGACAACCCGTGACGCAAGGCGCGCCACGACGCCTCGGGCCTGGCCGCGTGGTGTCGGTGAGCGTCACCGAGGCCGGGCAGGCACTCGCAGCTCTGCTGCCCTACGAGTCGCGCCACGGCTCCGCAGCCGGCGCAGTCGCCGAGCTGTGGTCCGAGGTGGATGGGTTGGTGCTGTTCCTCGCCACCGGAGCCGCGGTCCGCATCGTCGCCCCCCTGCTGGCCGACAAGCACCGGGACCCCGCAGTGGTGACCGTCGACGAGGCCGGGCGATGGGCGATCGCCCTGACCGGGGGGCACTCAGGTGCCAACTCCCTCGCCGTCGACGTGGCCGGCATCCTCGGGGCAGAACCGGTCGTGACCACCGCCACCGACTCCGCCGGCGTGGCGGGGCTCGACCAACTGCCCGGCTGGAGTGCTACCGGGGACGTCTCCGGCGTCACGGCGGCGATCCTCGACGGGCACCACCCGGTGGTCATCGACGAGCTCCCCCCGGCCTGGCCCCGGCCCTCGCTCCTGGTCGCCGGCGCCGGGCCGACCCGGGTATGGCTCACCGACCGTCGGGTCCCCTCCGAGCGCGGGACCGCTGCGCTCCACCCGGCATCCCTGGTGATCGGGGTCGGCACGTCGAGCGATGCCACGCCCGAGGAGCTGTCGGGTCACCTGGAGCAGGTGCTGGCCGGTGCCGGACTTGCCGCCGAGAGCGTCGCTGCGGTCGCGACCGTCGAGCGGAGGGCCGCTCATCCGGCCGTGGTCGGCCTCGGCCACCGCGTCGTCGCCTTTCCCGCAGATGCCTTGGCTTCGGTAGAGGTCCCCAACCCGAGCGAGGTGGTCGCGGCAGCGGTCGGCACCCCGAGCGTCGCCGAAGCGGCCGCCCTCCTCGCCGCCGGTCCGGGCGCGCTCCTCGTCGTCCCGAAGGCCACCGGTACGAAGGTCACCGCCGCGGTCGCCCGCCGGGCCCGCCCGAGCGGGTCGGTGAGCGTCGTCGGCCTCGGACCGGGAGGGGCGGCGCACCGCACGCCGGCAGCCGCTGCCGCGGTGCGCTCGGCAGAGGTGGTGATCGGCTACGGGCCCTACGTGGACTCTGCCGCCTCCCTCTTGCGGGCGACCCAGGACGTTAGGCGCTCGCCGATCGGGGCCGAGACCGAGCGCGCCCGCGATGCCCTCGCCGAGGCCGTAGCCGGCCGGGAGGTGGCGGTGGTCTGCTCAGGGGACGCCGGGATCTACGCGATGGCTTCCCTGGTCGCCGAGCTGGCCGAGGACCATCCCGAGGTCCCGCTGCGGGTGGTGCCCGGGGTCACCGCCGCGCTGGCCTCGGCAGCGCTGCTCGGCGCCCCCCTCGGCCACGACCACGCGCTGATCAGCCTCTCGGACCTGCTCACCCCCTGGCCGGCGATCGAGCGGCGCGTTCGCGCAGCGGCCGAGGCCGACCTGGTGGTCGCCTTCTACAACCCCCGCTCGAGAGACCGGAGCTGGCAGTTGGGCCGGGCCCTGGAGATCCTCGCCGCCCACCGCCCACCGACGACCCCCGTCGGGATCGTCACCGACGCCGGTCGGCCCACCGAGTCGGTCACCATCACCGAGGTCGCCCGAGTCGACCCCACCGTGGTAGGGATGACCACGTGCGTGATCGTCGGATCCTCGAGCACCCGGCTGGTCGCCGGGCGCATGGTGACCCCGAGGGGTTACGGCAAGTGACCGTGGCGCTGATCGGCCCGGGCACCTGCACGGGCTGCGGCGCCTGCGTGACGACCTGCCCGACCCGGGCGCTCCGGCCGGCGCCGGGCGGGCCCTCGGTCCTCGACCTGGCCTGCACGGGTTGCCTGGAATGCCTGGACGTCTGCCCGGTGGACGCCCTTGCGGAGGTCGGATGAGCCCGCCGGCGGAGGTCCATCCGATCGAGGCCGAGAGCTACCGGATCCTGGGGTCCCGCATGGAGCTGGCATCGCTCCCCCCGCTCATGGCCGCAGTGACCGCCCGGGTGGCGCACGCCACCGCCGACCTCGAGCTCGCCGCCAGCTTGGTGGCCGACGAAGCCGCCCTCGCCGCCGGGGTGGACGCCCTCGCCGCCGGAGCCACCGTCGTCACCGATGTCGAGATGGTGAAGGCCGGGCTCGGCGGGATCGACGCCCGCTGCTGGATCACTACCGCTACGGCAGCAGCGGGGTCGACCCGCAGCGCCGCCGCCATCCGCGCTGCCGTCGCCGAGGTGGCCGACGGGGCCGTGTGGGTCGTCGGCTGCGCGCCCACCGCCCTCGTGGAGGTACTGGAGCAGGCTCTGGCCGGGCGCCTACGGCCGGCGCTCGTTGTCGGGATGCCGGTCGGCTTCGTCGGAGCGGCGGCCTCCAAGGAGGCCCTGCGCGCGTCGGGACTGCCGGCGCTCTCCAACGTCGGGGACAAAGGAGGCTCCGCCGCTGCGGCCGCTGCGGTCAATGCCCTGGCCCGGGTGGCCCGCGGCGCCGGGCGGCCGGGGTCCGAAGCGCTGCGACGATGACGCTCTCCGGGTCGCGGCCGGGCCTCGATGCCCGGCCGTCCTTGCCGGCCGGCCTGCTGCTCGTGGCGCACGGCTCCCGCCGCGACGCGGGGCGCGAGGAGATGGCGGCGCTCGGGGAGATGGTTGCCTCCCTCGCCCCGGAGCGCCCCGTCCGCCTGGGCTACCTCGAGCTGTCGGACCCGCCGGCGCTCGAGACGCTCGACGAGATCGTGTCCGCCGGCGCCCGAGCAGTGGTCGTGGTGCCACTCATGCTCTACGCGGCGGGCCACACCAAGTCCGACGTGCCGGCAGTGGTCCTGCACGCCCGGGCACGCCACCCGGAGCTGGACGTGCGCTACGCCCGGCCCCTAGGGGTGGACCACGCCCTGCTCGAGCTCGGCCGCCGGCGACTGGAAGCCGCAGGTGCCCTCGGGCTGCCCCTCGCCGTGCTCTCCCGGGGGACCTCGGACCCCGATGCCAACGCAGAGGCCTACAAGGTCTCGCGCCTGCTCGCCGAGCTGGCCGGCACCCGCCGCTTCGCCACCGGGTTCTCCGGGCTCACCTGGCCGAGCGTCACCGAGGCGCTGGGCGAGCTGCGCTCCGCAGGAGCCGAGCGGGTCGCGACCTTCGCCTGGTTCCTCGCCACCGGCGTGCTGGTGGAGCGGATGCGCGAGCAGTGCGCCGACCTGGGGCGACGCAGCGGCCTCGAAGTGCTCGACGCCGGCCACCTGGGGGTGGACGTCGCCGTGGCCCGCCTCGTGCTCGAGCGGGCGGCCGAAGCAGAGGCCGGCAGCGCCAACGCGAACTGCGACGTCTGCATCCACCGCCGTCCCTGGCCGGGCCTCGAGGACCGGGTGGGCGCCGAGCGGGGATCGGGCCACTCGCACCTGGCGGCCGACCACCTCGTGGGCCACGATCACGCCACCACCGGATCCCCACACCCCGGCTCCGGCCAGCACCGAGGGCACGGGGGCACGGGTAGCGAGGACCGCCCGTAGCCCACCCCTGGGCCCGGGGCCCATCGACCCGGAGCATCGGCAAGACCCCCGGGCACCGCGAGCGCGCGTAGCGGCATGGGGACGGATGGCCCGGGCGCTCAGCGCGGGCTCTGTCGAAGGATCGCCCCTGTGGCCGGATCTCTCGACCAGGTCGGCGCCGGCCGGCACCAGTGCGGGCTCAGCTCGCTGCCCCACGTGCGGGCTCTCCTGAGCCGGCATCCGATGCCGCGGTCCCGGAGAGGTGCCGGCGCAGGGCTCGACGCTCGTCCTCGGTGGTGCCGCCCCAGATCCCGTACTCCTGGTTGGTCTCGAGGGCGTAGCGCAGGCACGCTCCCGCCACCGGACAACCTCGGCAGACGGCTTTGGCGGCATCGGCCTGCTCGAGCGCGCGCCCGGTCCGGCCC
>JAKARG010000282.1 GCA_021819345.1 Actinomycetes bacterium
ATCTGGTGCTCGGCAAGAGAGGTGATCCGCAGCTCGAAGTCGCCGAGCGTCGCGTTGGCCGCCTCCAGCACCGCCGGCAGGTGGGGATCCGGAGCCTGGTGGTCGCTGCCGTTCATCAGCAGGATCTCGTCCTCGTCGCCGAGCAGCGGGCCGAGCTGTGCCTGCAGCGCTCGCAGCCTCCGGCCGAGGGCGTCGGGGTCCTCGGGCAGCGAGACCCCGTTGCCGTAGCCCGCAGGGAGGTACTCGGCCCGCACGGTGCTCCCGTCGAGCGCCCTCCACCAAAAGCCGGTCCGCTCGATGGCGGCCGGCACCCCCCTCCAGACCACCGCGTGCTCGAGCCCCGCCTCCCGCAGGATCTGGGGCATCTGGGCGGTGTGCCCGAACATGTCGGGCAGGTAGCCGACCCGCAGGTGGCCGCCGAGAGCCGTGGCGCCGGCGACGCCGAGCTGCAGGTTTCGCACGATCGTCTCGGCCGACACGAGCATCTCGTCCATCAGCACGTACCACGGCCCGACCTCCAGGCGCCCCGCCCTCACCAGGTCCCGAATGCGCGGAGCAGCTTGCGGCCGCAGCTCCAGGTAGTCCTCGACCATCGCCACCTGGCCGTCGAGGAGGAAGTGGCTCCACCCCGGGTCGGACTCGAGCAGGTCGAGCAGCTGGTCCATCAGCTCCACCAGGCGCATCCGGAAATAGGCGAACCCGGCGTACCACTCACGGTCCCAGTGGGTGTGGGGGACGACGGCCACCTTCCTCGTCACGGAGCGCTCCTGGTCATGGGACCAAGGGTACGCAAGCGCGGCCATGCGCATGCTACGGTCCGCGTCCGAGGGCGCAGCGACGAAGTCGAGCAGCTTCCTCCCGGCAGGGGTGCCGGTGGCCGCCGGACAAGTGGTGCAAGAGGTCCGGGCCGGCCGGGGAAGGAGGGATGAATGGTGGCTAACGGAACAGTGAAGTGGTTCAACTCGGACAAGGGTTACGGGTTCATCTCCCAAGAGAGCGGTCCCGACGTGTTCGTCCACTTCAGTGCCATCGAGGGCACCGGGTACCGCAACCTCGAGGAGAACGATCGAGTCGAGTTCGAGGTGAGCCAGGGCCCCAAGGGCCTGCAGGCTTCCAACGTTCGCCGGGTCTGAGAGACCGGGCTCCCACCGGGCGGGGCCGTCCGCCCGGTGGGGTCCGTCTCAGGCGCCGAGGTCGACGCGCTCGGGATGGCTGTAGAGGTTGTAGCTCCCGTCGCGGACGAAGCCGGCGACGGTGACCCCGAGACGCTCGGCAGCTGCGACGGCGAGGCTGGAGGGGGCCGAGACCGCAGCCAGCACCCCCACTCCGCCCATCGCCGCCTTCTGCACGATCTCGAAGCTGACCCTCCCCGACACGAGCAGGACCGCCTCGTTCCCGGCGGGCTCGGGCTCCTCGCCGCTCGCCACCGCGAGGGCCCGCCGTCCGAGCACCTTGTCGACGGCGTTGTGCCGTCCGATGTCCTCCCGGGCGAGGTGCAGCTCTCCCCGATGGTCGAACAGGCCCGCTGCATGCAGGCCCCCGGTGTGGTCGAAGACCCTCTGGGCGCGCCGTAGCCGGTCGGGGAGGGCGCCGATCACCGACGCCGCGACCAGAGGGCCGGGGGGCAGCTTCGGGCAGGCGAGCTCCACTTGGTCGATGCCGGTCTTGCCGCACACCCCGCAGCTCGACGCGGCCACGAAGGTCCGCTCGGCGGCGGGCGCCCAGGCGTGGCGGAGCGAGACGGTGACGGTGTTGGGCCGGTTGAGCGGGTCGGCGGCTTCGCAGTAGCCGACGGCGGCGATCGAGGCCGGGGTGACCAGGCCCTCGCTCACGAGGAACCCGGCCGCGAGCTCGAAGTCGTGGCCGGGGGTGCGCATGGTGACCACCACGGGCCTGGGCTCTTCGGCTGGTCCGCCGGCTCGGATCTCGAGCGGCTCCTCGGTGACGACCCGGTCGGGGAGCTCCACGTGCCGGCCCGGCCGGACCCTGATCGCCCTCAGGTCGGTCACCGGGCCGAGTGGCGGGCTCACCGGGTCCCCAGGCAGCGGGCCAGATCGTCAGGGGTGTCGGCATCGTCTAGGTCCTCGGGCCGCAGCGAAGCGCCGACCAGCTCGTCTTCTCCGGCCAGGTGGACGCCCCGTCCCGCCAGGCACGAGAGCGCCCTGCGACCGGAGGCGACCAGCTCGGTGGCGGAGCCGAGGTCCTCGGGGGAGTAGCGGGCGCACAGCCATTGCGGCCGACCCGCCCGGAGGGGCACGACGCTGCCCGCTGCGGGGTGCAGGGCCAGCCAGGACACCATCTCCGGGGCGAGACGTGGCAGGTCGGTGGCGACCACCAGCGCGCCCCCGGCGAAACCGAGCCGCCGCAGTGCCGCAGCGCCGGATGCGACTGCGGCGAGCGGCCCGGTACCGGGGAGATCGTCGGGCAGCGCCGCCAAACCGCTCCAGCCGGGGCCGACCTCGAGCAGGGGCCCGGGAAGTCGGGCAGCCCGCAGCACCCACGCGGTCCGCGCCGCGAGGCTCGTCCCGGCGATCCGGATGGTCGCCTTGTCCTGGCCCATGCGCCGGCTGGACCCGCCGGTGAGCAGGAGGGCGCCGACGTCCACCGTCCCATCATGCCCGCCGCCGGCTCCGGGGAGGCGACCGGTCATCCCCGGGCGGCCCGGGTAGAACTTCGGGGTGGAGCCGAATGGCACAGACAGCCTGGTGATCGCCGGGCGCTACCGGCTCGGGGGGCGCCTGGGGCGAGGGGGGATGGCGGAGGTCTTCGACGCCTTCGACGAGCGCCTGGCCCGGCCCGTGGCGGTCAAGCTCCTCCGCCAGGCGATGACCGCCGATCCCGGGATGCGAGCCCGCTTCGACCGGGAGGCCAGGTCCGCCGCGAGCCTCAACCACCCCAACGTCGTCGCCGTCTACGACTCGGGCGAGGACGCCGGGCGCGCCTTTCTCGTCATGGAGCGCCTCCCCGGCGAGACCCTCGCAGACCGGATGCGCTCCGGGCCGGTCGACCCGGAGTGGCTGCGGGGCATCGCGCTCGACGTGCTCTCTGCCCTCGACGCCGCCCACCGCCGACGGATCGTGCATCGCGACATCAAGCCCGGCAACATCCTGATCGCCGCCGACGGGCGAGCGAAGGTCGCCGATTTCGGGATCGCCAAGGCGATCCGGGACGGCGGAGACGCCCGCGGCGCCGAACCCGCGACTGCGGACCTCACGACCGTCGGGATGCTCGTCGGGACGATCGCATACCTCTCCCCCGAGCAGATCCGAGGAGAGCAGGCCTCGCCGCAGTCCGACCTGTACGCGCTCGGCGTGGTCCTCTACGAGGCCCTGGGCGGGCGCAAGCCCTACCCGGCTGGCGAGCCGGTCGCCCAGGCCAGGGCGGTGGTCGAGGGCGCTGCGCCCGACATCGCCGAGCTGCGCCCCGACGTGCCGCCGGGGCTCGCCGCGGTGGTTCGCAGGGCGATGAGCCGCGCCCCGGGTGACCGCTTCGCCAGCGCCAGCTCGATGCGTGACGCGCTCCTCGGAGAGCGCCACTCCGACACCCAGGTGCTCCCCGCCGCTCTTGCACCTGGATCGGATGCCACCCCTGGGGGCGCAGGGCTCGGAGCGGCACCCCTCGCCGCGCCACTTGCCCCCCCGACGCCCACGGCCCTCGATGCGCCAGTGGCGGCCCCGCCCCTGGTCGCGCCGAGCCCCCCGGTCGCGCCGGACGCCCTCGACCGGCCGGACGCCCTCGATGCGACCACGGTCGCCTCCGCTCGGTCGGCGCCGGGACGAGGCGGTCGAGCGGGCGCACCACCGCCCCCGGGAGGCGGCGGCCGCCGCAGGCGGCGGGGGAGGCTCCGGAGGGTCTTCGTGGGCTCGCTCGCACTGCTCGCGGTGGCCGCCATGCTCACCGCCGTTGCCCTCGCCGGCCACGAGCGGACCAACCGACGAGCGATCGCGGAGCCGAAGGGCACTTCTACGACCACGACGCCGGCGACCACCACGACCATTCCCCCCGGGGTCTCCGCTCTCTTCGCCGAAGCCCAGGCGCTCGACTCGCTCGGAGGGCCCGGCCCGACCGGTCTCGCCTCGTTGCTCGAAGAGGTTGCCACCACCCCCGAGGCACAGCGGGCAGCGCAGGCGACCACCAATGCCGGGCTCGCCGAGCAGCTGCTCTACGACCGGGCGATCAGCGCGAGCGAGTACGCCACGGCACTCGCCCTCCTGGAAAACGTCGGAGCGACCGCCCCCACGACGACGACCACCACGACGACCACCACCACGACGACCACCACGACCGTTCCCACCACCACCACTTCGACGACCACGACCACGACCACTTCGACGACCAGCACGACGACGGTCCCGTCCTCGACGACGACGTCGCTCCCCGGGCCGGGCAACGCTCCGCCCTC
Organism: Actinomycetes bacterium; assembly: GCA_021819345.1. Lineage (GTDB taxonomy): Bacteria > Actinomycetota > Acidimicrobiia > Acidimicrobiales > Palsa-688 > JAKAQB01. Next base: position 4,403 of record JAKARG010000282.1, read on the forward strand.
GCCGCCGGGCCAGTCGGGCAACAGCGGCTCGGGTGGTCACGGAGGCGGTCCGGGTGGGGGCGGTCCGGGTGGGGGCGGTCCGGGTGGGGGCAGAGCCGGCAGGTAGGTAGCGCCAGGCGAGCCCGCCCGGTGGTGGCCGACCGACGGAGACGCCTACCCGATGGGGGTGTCGTGGCCGGCCCAGTACCGGTCCCGGAGCAGCCGCTTGTAGAGCTTTCCGGTCGGCTGGCGGGGCAGCTCGTCGGCGAAGTCGACCGACGTCGGGCACTTGTAGTGGGCCAGGTGGGAGCGGCAGTAGGCGATCAGCTCGGCGGCGAGCTCGGAGCCCGCCCGGGCGGGGTCCGCCGGGGCCACGACCGCCTTCACCGCTTCGCCCAGGTCCTCG
>JAKARG010000283.1 GCA_021819345.1 Actinomycetes bacterium
CCGATCTGCCCGAAATTCTTCGCCAAGCTCGGGATTCGCACCCGCGGCGAGCTCGGCGCCGTCCTCGGGCCGGACCAGGGAGCGGACCCGGGACTCCCTGATTCGACCATGGGCCCTGCGCCGCGATGATCGTCCTCGGAACCCCCGGCCGAGCGGCCGGAGACCGGACAGCCGAGGAGCGCATGAGTCGAGACCCAGATCTCGGGACCTTTGGACGGTTCGTCGAGACACGCGTCGAGCAGATGGACGCCGTCACCAGGGCCGCCTACGACCTCACCCGGAAGCTGCTGGGCATCGTCCCCGGCCCGCATCGGATCTGGTTGGCCAACCCGGCGCTCGCTGAGATCCTCGCACCCGTCGGTGCCTACTTCCAGGACCGCTCCACTCTGACCAAGGCGGAGATCCAGATCGCCGGCTGCGTCGTAGCCGGGCGCTGGCGAGCTTCCTACGCCACCACCGAGCACGAACGGATCGGAGAGGACGCTGGCGGACTCGACCCGAGGGAGGTTCAAGCTCTGATTTCCGGTCTTCCTGCTGCCTTCGACGACGTCCGCCAGCAGGCTGTCTACGAGCTCGCCTCGACCCTGGTCGCAGCCCGGGTCGTGCCGCTCGGCCTCTTCCGGCGGGCACGCGAACTGCTCGGAGATGCCGGGATCGTCGAGGTGACCGTGCTCCTCGGCTGGTTGACGGCCGTCTCGCTCACCCTGACGGCATACGACGTCCCTTCGGACGCCGCCGGGCTCGACCACTAGCGCACCACGACACGATCGCCGATGACCCCCACCGCATGCCCCGACAATGCCCCCTGCGCGACAACACGTCCCCCAGTCGCCCCTCGACGCTTTCCGCAAGACGAAGGACCACGACCATGACCATGAACGCCCCGACATCCGCCCGCCGATGCCGTGAGCTCCTCCGGCGCACCGCGTGCATCTTCGGGGAGCGCACCCTGGGCATTCATCGCATCACGTTGTCAACAGCAGCATCGCAGACGCTGAGGAAGGCTCGCAAGCTCACCGAGGGTGCTGCTCTGCGTCTGTTGGGCGCACGGTGCGATGGCAACCGGGAGTCAGAGGTGCGTGCCGCCCATCAGCTGCTCGTCAGCCTGCCGCTCGTCGATCCCGACGATCCGTCGCGGCGCAGCAGGCCCTTGGCAGATGCGCACCTGGCGTTTCACGCCAAGCGGATCGCCGGTTGCGGTATAGCGTCGACTGGGTCGGTGACTCGAGCAGCACCTGGAACAGGCATCCGGCTGCCGCCGCTCAGCACCGCCGTGGTTCCCAGGAGCGGGACTCGCAGTCGGGCGTGGGCGGCGTCACAGGGCGACACCTGACCGGTCTGGTCGCTCCCCATGCGCACTTCCTCCCTGAGGAGTACCGAGTTTCCGACCTCGCCAACGATCAGGATGATCCTGACGGCATGCCAGCCCTGCCGGCGTGGGATCCGGATCGGACGGTCCGGCCCGGCCGTCGGCGTGACCGCCTCAGGCATGCAGCGGAGACGCTGATGTGACCGCGGCCCGGCTGGCTTCGTCTCAGCAGCCACGAACCAACTCTGCGCGCCCCCGTCATCTGCCCCGGGGACCGCCCCCACGGGCAACGTCAACGGTCCAGTCCGTACCGCTGCTGCTCCACCTGCTCGAAGCGCCCAGACCATCCACCAGGCCGACGCCGTCGGCTCACCGACGGTACCCGTGCTCCATCCAGCCATCCACCTACGAAAGCGACACGCAACCATGACGAACAAAGGACTCGCCGCGAGATCCCTCGTCACAGCCGGCAACATCAGAGCCGCGCGGTGCAGCGACTCATCGAGCCTGCCCGAGGCTCGCACCGGCGTTCCGCGGGCGGATCTCGACGACCACGAGCCAAAAGAGCACGCCATGGGGAGCAACTCCAACCGCACAGTAACGCTCGCCCGTCTCGCCGATGCCGGCAACGAGATCTTCCGGAGCTACTGCACCCCCGACGCAGCGGCGACCGGCGCCGGGTCGGTGCAGTCGCTGACTGCGGCACCCGGCAGAAGCGAGCTTGCCACCGACCACCCACGACAGCTCAGCCTCTCCGCGTTCAGCGACCCGCTCGACGAGCATCGACAGACGCACAACCGCAAGTTCATCGTCCCCGAGGTGCTGGATCTCAGCAATGCTCCGTCCTTCCTCCGCGCGCTGTGTCAGGCGATCGACCAGGCACCTGACGGCATCGAGGTCGACATGTCGAGTGCAGACTTCGTCGGAGTGGCCGGCTGGCGAGTGCTTCTCCACTCTGCCCGCTACGCCGCAGGCCAAGTACCCTTCACATTTTCGGGACTGTCGGCACGTCACCGGCGCATTGCGGAGCTCCTCGGGCTCACCGAAGTTGTCCGCCGCCTCGAGCGACGTGACCGACCCTGACTCCCCGAGGGTCCCCGGAACCTGCGCCTGTTCAGAGCGGTGACGCGCATCCCGCCCGCCAAGAGGCGCGCCCGTCGGCCAGGGTCACCTTCTTTGTGTCCTGACCAAGATCGGAACAGGGGCAGGCAGTCGCCGTGCAGCCCGGCCGTCCGCAGCGACCGGCGTCGGTTGCCGCCGCGGGGCCTCGCGCCGAGCCGCTGTGAGGATGCTAACTCCCAACTGGAGCAGGCACCGGCTGGGCCCGAGCACCGGCAGCAACCCCGGCCCGGACGTCGCGCAGAAATCGTCCGGTCGTCCTCATTGACGCCACACTCCGTCGGTACGGGCACGTCGCTCATGACCTGCACCGCCGACTCCCGCGACCCTGTCCTCTCCGTCGAGCCGCAGGCTCTCCGCAACCGGCTGTCTCCGCCGTCCGCCTATCTGACTGCCGCCCTCGTTATCGGATTATCCCTCTTCGCCTCAGCGACGCCCTCGCCGCTGTACGGTATCTGCGGCTCGCCGTGGCATCTATCCCCAGGCGAGATAACCGGCGCAGCGCTGCTCGATCTCCACCCCCGTCACGACGCCGCGGCGACGGGCATCGCAAACGGGGTCGCCGCAGCTAGCTCGCCCGACAAATGCGCAAGCGCCCATACGCTACTGGCCGTTCTCACAAGCCGACCACGCCCGGATGGGGGCTCAGCGCATCGCTCCTACCTGGGTGGCGCTCATGACGGATCTTGAAAATACTTGCGGCGCACCCGGCCACGGGGCACCTTACACCGTCACAACCGTCCACAAGGAAAGAGACCACAGCCCATGCTCCTACACCAAGACAAAGACTTCGGCACCTTTGGGCGTTTTGTGGAAACGCCCATCGCCGAGATGGACGACGTCACCCGCAACGCCTACGACTTCACCCGGAACCTTCGCGGACTTGTCCCAGGACCCCACAAGATCTGGCTGGCCAACCCAAAGTTGTTGGAGACCATCGCCCCCATCGGATCGTACTTCCAGAAGGAGTCGACCCTGACGAAGGCGGAGATCGAGCTTGCTACCTGCGTAATCACGGGGCACTGGAGGGCGTCGTACGCGAACTACGAACATGAGCGGATCGCTGAGTGCCTCGGAGGACTTCCCCCCAGGAAGGTTGAGGCTCTTATCGCAGGCCTGCCCGTGGCCTTCGACGATGCCCGCCAGCAGATCGTCTACGACCTCACGTCGACGCTCGCCGGCGCCCGTGCGCTGCCAGTGGGGATGTTCCGTCGGGCCCAGGAGCTTCTCGGGGACCGAGGTATCGTCGACGTCACCGTGCTCCTGGGTTGGTTCAGCGCCGTCTCCTTCACTCTCTTGGCCTACGACGTCCCCTCCAACGCCGTCGGCCTCGACCAGTAGCCTCCCGCTCCACGACGCAGGGACAGCGACATCATGCGGCTCCAACCAGGCGCCCAGGGCGGCCCACTACCCGTCGTGGCGGATCAGGCGCCGACCCCCCAACCGCAGGGCCTCTTCGACAAGATGGCATCTACGGTGATCTCGTGGGCAGATCCCTTCTCCTTCCGTACCCAAGACGGCGAGGGACGGTTCATCGGGCCGTTCAACCCTGCCCTGCCCCACCCGGAGCTGGCGCAGAGCTTCCTCGAACTGCAGTTTGCCGAAGGCGAGCACAGTGTCTTGGCCGGACCAAGGAGTGCTCGACCTCGTGATCCTGGTAGCCACCTACCAGACGGTCTGCCGGCTCCTCAACGCCTTCGAGACTCCCGCCCCCACTCAGGACCACGACGATGAGGGACCCGGCCGGCGTCGCTAGCGGCCATCACGTCCCCTTCGCTCACGAGCCTCGTGCTCACGCTCTCGGCACACGACGTTCCGTCGAGCGGCAAGCAACTGCACGAGCAGGCCATCCTTATGCCACACCAAACCGACAGTTCGAAACGGAGCACGACATGCCTCTAGCACCCATCCCCGCCGTTGCCGTGACGCCGGTCGCCTACTTCCCGAAGGGCTCCTTCCTCGAGAACCTCGCCGTCCGCAGCGACGGCTCTGTGCTCGTCAGCTCCCTGCTCCACAAGGAGCTGTGGTGCGTCCCCGGCCCCGAACCCAGCCTCGACGCTCAACCCACGGTCGTCCACACCTTCGCCAACATCGTCATGGGCATCGTCGAGGTGGAGCCCGAGATCTTCATCGTCAGCCTCAGCGACGGCTACACCACCCACGAGTCACACCTCGTCCGGATCGACCTGAGCGGATGGGCACCCGGTAAGTCCGTTTCACCGGAGATCATCTACACCTTCGACTACCGCGTCCGAGCGCTGAACGGCAGCTGCCTGCTCGCTCCTGGGGTCATGCTGATCGCCGACTGCTTCGCCGGCCACATCTGGCGGATC
>JAKARG010000284.1 GCA_021819345.1 Actinomycetes bacterium
GGGATCGGGTCAGCGGACGCGGAGAGCCCCATCCGGGTTGACGACGCCCTCAAAGCCGATCCAGGGGACCGCTTCGAGATGGTGCTCACCAATCCCCCCTTCGGCCGTAAGTCGTCGGTCACCGTCGTCGGCGCGGACGGCGAGGCCAAGCGCGAGGACCTCACCGTCGTACGAGACGACTTCTGGGCAAGCACGTCGAACAAGCAGCTCAACTTCGTCCAGCACGTGAAGACCCTCCTCAAGATCGAGGGGCGGGCAGCGATCGTCGTGCCCGACAACGTGCTGTTCGAAGGAGGAGCCGGCGAAACGGTGCGCCGCAAGCTCCTCCACGAGTGCGACGTGCACACCCTCTTGCGGCTTCCGACTGGGGTGTTCTACGCCCAGGGCGTCAAGGCAAATGTGATGTTCTTCGATCGCAAGCCGGCGTCCGAGACGCCGTGGACGAGGGAGCTGTGGGTCTACGACCTGAGGACCAACCAGCACTTCACCTTGAAGGAGAACCCTCTTCGCGACGAGCACCTTGCCGACTTCATCGCTGCGTACCAAGCCGAGGACCGTCCCGCGCGAGTCGAATCCGAGCGCTTCCGCCGCTTCTCGTACCAGGAGCTCATCGGCCGGGACAAGGCGAGTCTCGATGTCTTCTGGCTGCGAGACGAGTCTCTCGAGGACGCGGACAACCTGCCTGCGCCTGAGCTCATCGCTGCCGAGATCGTTGAGGACCTGGAAGCCGCGCTAGCGCAGTTCGCGGAGATAGCGAGTTCGCTTGCCGCCAATCAGGAAGACTGACCGATGGTCGCGACAGCCGATGCACGCATCCAGCGAACGCACACGGCTGTTGTGGACGAGTGTGAGTTGCTGCTGGCGTCTGATTCCTTCGATGCGTGGAAGGGCGCTGAGACCCTGCAGGTCGGCGATCTGATCGCCTGCAACAACTCGTTCTGGTACCGAGAGGGGCAGTCAACCACGAAGAGCGATTACTACCTCGGAATAGAAGTGGGAGACGGTCCGAACTTCACGCTTCCTCCAGTCGTTGTAAGGCCGAATAGCTGGATCAACTCGCGGTTCAAGCGGCTGACGGCAAGGGAGCTACCGCAGTACGAGATCGCCGACCTCGACACGGCTCTCGGCGAGCAGCTTCTCGGCCTTGGCTCGATCGTCTTCAGCCTTGCCGGACGGATCGGAGAGCCAGAAGCGGCCGAGGTGCCTCTTGCGAAAGTACCCCATCTCGACCTCCTGAGGTACGTTCCAGGCCAGTCGAGCCAGCCGTCGTGTTGGGAAGCGTCGTCATGCTCGGCGCCGTCGCCGACTTGGACGGTTCGTGGGCGGCAGTACTAGATGCCGTCGCTGGGATCGACGGCATCGATGCAGGAGTCCTTGGTGAAGCGTTCGAAGAAGCATTCCATGCCCTTCAAGAGGCGGCAACCAGATCGGTCGACCCCGCGGATGTGACCGAAGATACTCCTTCAATCCTCTCGAATGTCCTTGAGTGTATGGACGAACAAGTGAAGGCGTTTTCAACGGCTCTGGAGCAGCACCAGAGACGCCCTGACAACAATGACGTCTACAACGAGCTGTTGAGGGTTGCGTACAACTTCGCCGACGGTGCCCGTGCGTTCCTGCGTCTGATGGTGGGCGTATGCGATCTCAAGCCCGTGCTCTTCTGGCTCACGGTGTTCGAACAGGTCGAGCTGGCGCACCGCTTCGAGAAGCTTCCCTTCTCCCTCGTCGGCAAGGCGAAGCCCTCGCTGGGGCGGTACCGATCGGTGATCGCCGATGCACGCAACCAAGCGTTTCATGACCTGTTCGCCTTCGATCACCCGTTCAGGGTGGAGTTGCCAGGCGACGCGCTTCGGTCCCCTGAGCTTCGTCTCTTCCGAGAGTACGCCAAGCGCGGAGACTCTGCTCTCAACTTCGAAGATCGCGGCCTCGTTGAACTCTTTGCGTCCCTTACGCGCACCCCGGAGCGACCGGTACCAGTCGGCTTCTGGCAAGGCAACTTGGAGGTCATGTCGGCTGTCGTAGACACCGTACGGGCGTTGCGGCGAGCCCTGATCATCGCCACTCCGTGAACGACGAGGTCCGCGTTGGTGGGTGCTCAGGTTTAACCGTATAGCTCACAGTTGACTCTCGCCCTCGAGTTCGACCTGGATCGGAACCTCGAGAACGACTTCGAGTTGGGCCTGTAGCTCGGCGTAGAGCTCGAGTTGGGCCTCAGTCCGCCAGAGGGCCATGGCGAGGCCGTAGTTCTGAGTGGCGGTGGTGTCGTCCCACCGGTTGACGTTTCGCACGGCAAGGAACGTCGGTGCGTGCCTCATCGGGTCGAGTTTCTGGGCGAATTCGACCCTGCCGAGTTGGTTGGCACCGCGGCTGCGGATCGTGTTGCTGGGTTGGAGCTTGACGGCTTGTGACCCCGGCCCACCCGACGCTGTCGCGGTCGAGGTCTCGGACCCGTCGATGTCGTCTCCGCCTTCGAGGTCGATGTCTTCTCCTTCGATCCGGGCAACGAGTTCGATGACCTGGTCGAGGGGGATGCCGCGATAGAGCAGGAATTCCATTTTGGAGGAGGTGTAATCGAGTCTGCTGGGCCGGGTGCGAGGGTCGAACGCGAGGGCTATGTCGATGCCCCGCCGGCCTCCTCTTTGAAAGAAGGAACTCGGTATCGGGATCTCGTAGATATGGACACCGTTCATGGGGATAACGCCTTCGGCGATAAGCGTGACTCGATGGCTCGTCGACTCGGCTGCTCGAGCGATCGAGGGGCGTCCGTAGCCGAGGAGTTGGCGAGCCCGATTGCGACGTACCGCTGGGGTGCCGTCGATCTGTGCTTCGAAGGCGTTGCGGTCGGCGCTGAGAAGAACCAGAGCCCGGATCAGGTTCGGTCCGAAGTCCGGATATCGGGCCTGCACGGCAGCGGCGACCCGAGTGACAAGCGGGGCGGCGAAGCTGGTGCCGATCTCGAACCCAAGCAGTCGACCTGGACGGAGCAATGAGCTGATGACGCTGAGCTCGGGGTCCTTGACGAGGCGACCGCTCTCCAGCCCCAAGGTCCCGGCACGCTCGACGAGCTCGGGCTTGACCGATGCCGACACGCCTGGTCCGCGCCGGGTGACCGGAGACGGCCAACCTGGTCGGCCGAACGGTCGACGCGTTACAGTCTCGCGACTGGCGTAGCCTCCTGCCGCAGCGGCGTCGGTGATTCCGCCAACGGTCAGGGCGAGGGCGGCCGTTCCCGGGTCCAGCACGCCCGTGGCCGCGTCGGTGAGTAGCGCCGCCGGGTAGCCGACCAGGCTGTGGGGCTGAATTGTTCCCAGGTAGTCCGTCGGATGAGTGTTGCCGGCGGCGATGATCACCACCAGCCCGAGCCGTCGGGCTGCTTCGTCGATGAGTGCTGCGGCTGGTAGCTGGCGGGGCGTCCGTAGCGGGTGACGGCTGTCACCTACGGATAGGTTGATGATCCGGGCTCCTTGGGAGGCGCACCATTCGACCGCCTCGATTAGGTCGCGTTCCCATAGATGCTCATCAGGGAAAAGGCTGTCCTCGTTGAGGACGGCGACGGAAAGGAGCTTGCAGATAGGGCGGGCCCGGACCCCGCCGCTGATGACCGGTTCGATGGGCCCATGTAAGAGCAGACCGGCGACCATGGTGCCGTGGCCATTTCGGTCTTCGCCATCGGTGATATCCGGAGAGAGAGCTTCGGCAGCGAGAACGGCTGGTCCGATCAACGGATGACCGGACGCGATGCCAGAATCGATGAGCCCAACGATCGGCGCAGTCGGGCTCGGTGGGTCTACCGTCGGCAGGTGGTCGAGATCCAGGGCGAAGAGCTGCGGTGGTGTCAGCGCTGGGCGGGGCAAGACATCAAGCCGAGCGATGACGTCGAGCGCTGCGAGCTCCCGAATACGGCCGGCCGGTGCATATACCCGGGCCAGGATGACACCAGCCTGGTCGCTGGTGTATGCGTCGGTGATCCTCCCTCCGGCGGCGGCGACAGCGTCGCGGAGGAGGTCGGTCCATGCGTCGGCGAGTGCTCGATCGTCGGGGTGCCACAATTCGACGTCGAGACGCAGTTCGCTATCCGGGGCCGCCTCGGCGACGATCTCGCCGAGCGCCTCGGTGATGCGGTCGTCCGGTCCGAGCGCTCGAACGGCGTCGATGGCATCGACAAAGGCCGCGTACGGTTCGCTTGCGTGGCCGGGTGGGATGCCACCGGCGCACTCGTCCAGACGTTGGAGGAATCCGGCCATCTGCGGGTCGTCGGCAAACGCCACGACCACGGCCTTGTCCGCCGCGTCCAGCACTTGCAGCCCGGCGCGGCGGAACTCGTCTGACGCCACGGGTGCCCCGAGCTCGATGACCATGACGAGCCGGGGATCAACCCCCAGGACCGCGGGTCGCGCCTGGTGTCGCATCCGGATGTCGTCGACCTGGGAGCGGACCTGTCGGCTGTGGTCGGGAAGATCGTCGTATCGCCGCGCTCTCGGAAATCCGGTCGGCGGACGACGCTGGCCCGGATTGACCGCCTGGCTGAGCCGCAGCAGACCCAGCCGCCCGCGGGGAGCGTCTTCTAGGCCGGGGAGTTGCGCATTGCTCGACGTCGCTCCTCCCTCCGTCCCGCGGCGTAGTCGAGGTGCGCCTCGGTCAGGGAACGATCGAAGGATCGGACCATTAGGCGCATCGCGTCACGACAGAGCTGCTCGATCTCGGCCTGCGTGTACCCGTCGGTGCGCTCCACGAGCGTCGCAACATCGAGGGCGATC
>JAKARG010000285.1 GCA_021819345.1 Actinomycetes bacterium
GGCGAGCCCTTCGCCCTGCTCGTGTGGATGCCGCTGCGGGCGAGCAGGCCGTCGGCGAGGTCGGCCATCGGGCCGAGGTCGGCCTGGCCGACCGACCCGAGCGGGCGCACAGCAGGCGGGTCGGGGTCGCCGAGGAGCCCGAGCAGGGCTCCGACGAGCGCCGGGCGGACCCCCGAGGCCCCCCTGGACAGGCCGTTGGCGAGGACTGCGATCGTGGCGCGGACCACCTCTGGCGCGACGGGATCTCCCTGTGCGATCCGGTGCGCCGCGACGAGTGCCTCCTCCGATCGGGCCTCCCGGTCGGCACCGAGGCGGGCCCGCTTCCTCTCGGCGACCCCGGTGGTCAGGCCGTAGACCGCCTCACCGGCGGCGAGGGCGGCCTCGACCACCTCCCGGCCGGCGCTGAGCCGGGCGTCCACCCCGGCGGCGAGCACCACCGGGACCCCCCGCCGGGCGAGCGCGACCAGCTCGGCGATCGACAGGTGGGAGCCGTCGAGCACCACCGGGTCGCTCCGCTCGGCCACGGGGCGGATGGTAGCGGCCGACCGCCGGGGCGGCGCCGGCCGCCCCGGGGTGGTCACGTCGTGGTCGGGGGTCGATCCGAGCGGAGCTCAGCCGACCGCGTAGACGACCGTCACCTGGGCGACCACCGTCTGGCTGCCGGCCTCGACGGGCGTGGGGACCGACGGTGCCCCCGAAGCGCCGGCGCTGCGCAGCTCTGGTGCCCCCGAGCTCCCCGCCGGCTGGTAGATCGGGCTCTTGGCGTCGGAGATCGAGCACAACGGGCCGAGGGTGGAGCCCGCAGCGGTTGCCATCGCCGCAGCCCGGGCCTCTGCCCGCCTCACCGCGTCGACGCGGGCCTCGATCGCCGGCGTGGCGTCGTTGCTCAGGGCGAGCTGCAGGTTGTCGAACTGGAGGCTGTTGCCCGCCGCGGCCACGGCACCGTCGATCACCCGGCTCGCCGAGGCGACGTCGGGGTCGGTCACCGATACGACGTCGGTCACCGAGTAACCGTCGAGCGTCCCCTTGCCGTTGTAGTCGGGCGAGATCGACAGGTTGGTGCTCTGCACGTCGGCGGCCGGGATGCCGGCGGACCGGAGGGTCGCGACCAGCGCGAGGGTCTTGGTGTCGTCGGTGGCGAGGGCGGCCGCGACCGTGGGGGCCTCGGTCTCGACCCCGAGGGTGAGCAGGAGGGTGTCGGGCGTGGCCGACGCCTGACCGAGCGCGGTGGCGGTGACCGTCGGCACGCCGGCGCAGCCACCCGTCGCCTGCGCCCGGGTGGTCGCCGCCGGCGAGACCACCTGGCGGCCGGCCTGCGGGGCGCCGCAGGCTCCGAGAGCCAGCCCACCTGCCGCCAGCGCGGCCAGCGATACGAACGAGCGTCTTGCCAGCATGGTCTCCACCCTCCCGGCGCGGCGGGGCGGTCCCGCTGCCTGAGCCATTCGACGCCGCTAGGAGCGGGGAAGTTCCGCCGGGCCGAGCGGCTCGCCACCGTGGAGCCGGCCCGGGCCTCTGGCTCTGCGCCCGCCGGTGGCCTCGTCGGCTCCGCGCGCCGGTTACTGCGGGGGAGCCCGGGCTCAGTGGCTCCTGCGGGGCTGCGCTCCGCACCCATCGATGCCCGGCGAGCTGGCGCTCGCTCGAGCATCCTGAGCTGCTCGCTGCGCTCCCGGCTCAGTGGGACGGAGCGGCCGCGCCGGCGGCGCTGACGAAGTCGCGCGAGCGGATGAGTGCGAAGGCGAGCACTGCGCCGACGAGGCTGATGAGCGCGGCGACGAGGAGCACCTCGTCGAGGGCACTGGCGAAGCTCGCCCGGAGCAGGTGCTCGAGATGCGCCCTGTCGGTCGCCGGCACCCGCGACAGGAGGCCACCGACCTCGCCGTCCTCGAGACCGGTGGTGATCGTCGTCGCCCGCACCGGCAGCGCCCCACCCGCCGCCCGGGATGCGACCGCGCTGGCGAGGCGGCTGGCGAACAGGCTGCCGAGCAGCGCGATCCCGGTCGCGGTCCCCACCTGGCGGAACGTGGAGTTGATCCCCGATGCCATGCCGGAGCGCTGCGGTGCGACCACCCCGACCGCGGTGGAGGCGAGCGGGGGGTTGACGAAGCCCACCCCGATCCCGGCGATCAGCAAGCCGGGGATCAGGTGGGTCCAGGAGGAGCCGGCTCCGAGCCCCCGCATGAGCAGCAACCCCACCCCGCCGACAGCCAGGCCGGGGCCGATCAGGGCCCTGATCGGCACCTTCGAGGTGAGCCTCCCGGCCACGCCGGCGACCGCCATGATCGCGCCGGAGAGCACCAGCAGCCGCAGCCCGGTCTGCAGAGCGCTGTAGCCGAGGACGTCCTGCAGGTAGAGCACCAGGTACAAGAGGATGGCGAACACCCCGCCGTTGACCGCGAAGGCCGCGATCGAGCCGCCGGTGAAGGTCGGTAGGCGGAACAGCGAGAGGTCGAACATGGCGTGCTCGCTGGTGGCTTCGACGGCCACGAAGCCGACGATCAGGGCTGCGGCGACCACCAGGGCCACGACGACCCTGGCCGAGGAGAAGCCGGTGAGGCCCGACTCGATCAGCCCGTAGACCAGGCTGGCGAGGGCGACGCTGAACAGCGCGAAGCCGGCCCAGTCCGGTCGGCGGGCCGCCTTGTTGCGTGACTCGGCCACTCTGGTCACGCTCACGGCCACGGCCATGATCCCGATCGGCACGTTGACGAAGAAGATGTACCTCCACGAGATGCCGGTCACGAGGGTCCCGCCGACGATCGGCCCGACGGCCACCGCCACGCCGGTGATCGCCCCCCAGGCCCCGAAGGCGATCCCGCGGTCCTTGCCGTGGAAGGCGTTGGCGAGCAGGGCGAGCGAGACGGCGAACATGATCGCGCCCCCGACCCCCTGGAGGCCCCGTGACAGCTCGAGCATGAGCGGGCTCTGGGCGAAGCCGCAGAGCGCCGAGGAGGCGGTGAAGATCACCAGGCCGACCAGCCAGAGCTTGCGCCGCCCGAACAGGTCGGCGAGCGAGCCGGCAGTGAGCAGGAGGGCGGCGAGGGTGAGGGCGTAGGCATCGACCACCCACTGCAGGTCGGCGAAGGTCGCGTGGAGCGACTTCTGGATCGCCGGCAGGGCCACGATCACGATGGTGATGTCGAGCAGCAGCATGAAGGTGCCGAGGCACACCGCGACGAGCGTCCACCACTTGGTGTCCCTGGCTGGAGCCGGGCCGGCGCCCGGAAGACCGCTTGCGTCGGGTGCGGCGAGGCTGTCTGTGGTCACCCGGGCAGGGTACGGGCAGGCGCCCGACTACAGGGAAGGGCCGCTACGGCGTCACGGTGTGGGCGGCGGCGTCGCTCTCCGGCGCCCGATGGCGAAGGTGGTGGCCACCATCCCGACGCCGAGCCAGACGAGCGACAGCCAAGGTGCCCAGATGGTGGGAGCGGTGACCTCGTAGACCGAGCCGAACAGGGCACCGGCGCTGATGATCAGGCCGACGACCGCCGCGAGGGCGAGCAGGGGCCCTCCGCCGTGCGGGCGACGGAGGGCCCCGAGGCACATGAGCAGGTAGACGATCACCATCGAGAACGCCCCGAAGGTCGCACCCCAGGCGAAGAGCGCGAAGTAGTGGGGAGTCCCGGGGAGGGCGTAGAGACCGGGGAAGGCGACGTCGAGGGCCACGAAGACCAGGCACAAGGCGGTGAGGGCGCCGATCGCCACCACCGGGGTGCCCCGCCGGCGGTCGACCCGGGCCAGTGGCGCCGGCAGGTGCCGGCGCCGGGCCATGCCGAACAGGCCCCGGGAAGAGGACACGAAGATGCCCATCGCGACTGCGAGCATGTCGAAGGTCACGACCAGCTCGAGCAGCCGGCGGAGCCAGATCGCGCCGTAGCCCCCGTCCCTCGCCGGCGAGCCGAGCACGAACACCGGCCCTGCGGCCGCTGCGGCGAGCGCCTTCAGATCGAAGTGGAAGCCGGCGAGCTGGGCGTAGGTGGCGAGCACGAAGAAGGCCAGCGCCAGGCCGGCGCTGAACAGCACCGCGAAGGGGATGTGGCGCTCGGGGTCGGGGGTCTCCTCGGCGAGGTTGGCCGAGGTCTCGAAGCCGACGAAGAGCAGCACCCCGTAGAGCACGCCGAGGAAGATCCCCTTCCAACCGTCGGCGGCGGAGGACGGCTCGAAGGCCGCTGCGCGGTTGGCTCCTCCGAGGTGGACCACCAGGTAGACGAAGAACGCGCTCAGCACGCTGAGCGACACCAGCGCCATCACCAGCTGGAACCGGGTCGAGACCTGCACCCCCAGGTAGGCGAGCAGGCCGAGGCCAGCTACGAGCAGCAGCGTCCAGGCCCAGCCGGGGATGGTCTGCGAGCCGAGCTCGGACTCGATCGTGGAGTGGATGAAGCCGCCGATGAGCAGGGTGAGGCTGGCGCCGAGGACCATCACCCCGCCGTAGTAGAGCCAGCCCGCCACCGCCCCGACGCGCTCGCCGAGGCCGTCGGTGACGTAGTCGTAGAGCGAGCCGGCGGCATGGATCCGCTTGGCGTAGCAGGAGACGACCCAGCCGAGCCCGAAGATGCCGACCGCGGCGATGACCACCGAAAGCGGCGAGGCCAGCCCCCCGCCTTGCCCGGTGGCGCTCCCGATGCCGATCACCAGTGGGATCACGAACGCCGCGGAGAACACGGGCCCCATGAACCCGACCGACTGGGCGACGACGTCGACGAGGCGCAGCCTGCCCCG
>JAKARG010000286.1 GCA_021819345.1 Actinomycetes bacterium
TGCCCGGGGGCTGCATCCTGCCCGCCTACGACCCGCTGCTCGACTCCACCATCCGCCACATCCTGGTCCGCCACGAGCAGGGTGCCGGTCACATGGCCGAGGGCTACGCCCACGTCACGGGGAGGCCCGGCGTCGCCATGGTCACGAGCGGCCCGGCTGCGACCAACCTCGTCACCCCGCTCTGCGACGCCTACATGGACTCGGTCCCCCTGGTGGCGATCACCGGCCAGGTTTCCCGGGCGTCCATCGGCACCGACGCCTTCCAGGAGTGCGACACCGTCGGGATCACGCGATCGGTGACCAAGCACAACGAGCTCGTGATGGACCCTGCCGAGCTGCCGCTCGTCGTGAGGCAGGCCTTCCACCTGGCGACCACCGGCCGTCCCGGCCCGGTCCTCATCGACGTGCCCAAGGACGTGCTGACCTCGACCCTCGAGTGGTGGTGGCCGACCGACGAGGAGCTGGTCGCATCCCTGCCCGGCTACCGGCCGAACCTGCGCGGTCACGCCCGGATGGTGAAGGAGGCCGCGCGGCTCATCGCCGCGGCCGAGCGCCCGGTGATCTACGCCGGCGGTGGCATCCTGCGCGCTCGCGCCGCCGAGGAGCTGGCGGCTCTCGCCGAGCTCGTCGAGGCCCCGGTGGTGACCACGCTCATGGCCCGGGGCGTCTTTCCCGACAGCCATCCGCTCAACCTCGGTATGCCGGGGATGCACGGCAACTACGCCGCGATCACCGCCATGCAGGAAGCCGACCTGCTGATCGCCCTCGGCACCCGCTTCGACGACCGGGTGACCGGCCGGATCGAAGGGTTCGCCCCCGACGCCAAGGTCGTCCACGTCGACATCGACCCCGCCGAGCTCGGCAAGGTGCGCCGGCCCGAGGTCCCGATCGTGGGCGATGCCAAGGCGGTCGTCGGCGAGATCGTGAGGGCAGTCCGCGCCCTGCTCGACTCTGGCGAGGCGACCCTGCCCGAGCGAGCCCCCTGGCGAAGCCGGATCTCCGGCTGGCAGGAGCGCTACCCGCTGCACTACGACCCGCCCGTGGAGGGGGACCCGCTCAAGCCGCAGCTGGTCATGGAGGCGCTCCGCAACTCGGCTCCGGAGGGCACGATCCTCGCCTCCGGAGTCGGCCAGCACCAGATGTGGGCGAGCCAGTACTGGCGCTTCGAGGAGCCCTACACCTGGGTCAACTCCGGAGGCCTCGGGACGATGGGCTTCTCGGTGCCTGCCGCCATCGGCGCGAAGGTGGGCCGGCCGGAGCGCACGGTGTGGGCGGTCGACGGGGACGGCTGCTTCCAGATGACCGCCCAGGAGCTGGTCACCGCGTCCAGCGAGCGGATCCCGGTGAAGGTGGCGATCCTCAACAACGCCTACCTCGGCATGGTCCGCCAGTGGCAGGAGATGTTCTACGAGGAGCGCTACTCCGAGGTCTACCTGTCCCCGGACCTGCCCGACTACGTGAAGTGGGCCGAGGCGATGGGCTGCCTGGCCCTCCGGGTGGAGGACCCGGACGAGGTGCAGCCGGCGATCGACAAGGCCAACTCGGTCGACGACCGACCGGTGGTGGTCGAGTTCCGCACCGATTCCCGGGAGATGGTGTACCCGATGGTCCCGGCGGGCGCGGTCAACAGCGACGTCGTGGTCCACCCGAGCCAGGCAGAGGCGTCCCGCAGGGTGGTGCAGTAGTGGTGCGGACCCCCCATCACCACACCCTCACCGTGCTCGTCGAGAACCGTTCGGGGGTCCTCGCCCGGGTCTCGGGGATGTTCGCCCGCCGGGGCTTCAACGTCGAGTCGCTCGCCGTCGCCCCGACCGACGACGAGCGCTTCAGCCGGCTCACGATCGTCGTCGACGTGCGTGAGACCGACCCCGAGCAGATCACCAAGCAGCTCTTCAAGCTCGTGAACGTCGTCAAGATCACCGAGCTGGCGCCTGCCGACGCCGTCGAGCGCGAGCTGCTGCTCGCCACCGTCACCGCCGACGCAGATGCCCGGGCCCGGGTGATCGAGCTGGTCGGCGTCTTCGGTGGCGGGATCGTCGACGTCGGCTGGAACCAGGTGAGCGTCATGCTCGCCGGCGAGCCGTCCAGGTTGGACGACTTCGAGGACCTCGTGCGAGCCTACGGGATCACCGAGCTGCAGCGCACCGGGAGGGTCGCCCTGCCTCGGCTGGAGCGGCAGGCACCCCGCCTGCGAACGACAGGAAAGGCCAGCTAGTGCCCGCCACCATCTACTACGCCGCAGACGCCGACCCCTCGATCATCGGGGCAAGGACCGTGGCGGTCATCGGCTACGGGTCCCAGGGCCACGCGCACGCCCTGAACCTGCGGGACTCCGGGGTCGACGTACGGGTCGGCCTGAGGGAGGGCTCCGGTTCGCGCGAGAAGGCCGAGGCCGCCGGGCTCCCGGTCCGCTCGATCGCCGACGCCGCAGCCGAAGCCGAGGTGATCATGCTCCTCGCGCCCGACACGGACCAGCCCGCGATCTTCGAGGAGTCGCTCGCCCCGCACCTCGCCGAAGGCAAGGCGCTGCTCTTCGCCCACGGCTTCGCGATCCGCTTCGGACTGATCTCTCCCCCCCGGGGTGTCGACGTCGCGATGGTCGCCCCCAAGGGCCCCGGGCACCTGGTGCGACGCACCTACGTCGGAGGTGGCGGCGTCCCGGCGCTCATCGCGGTGGACCAGGATGCCACCGGGCGGGCGCGGGACCTGGCGCTCTCCTACGCGGACGCGATCGGGGCCACCCGGGCCGGCGTGCTCGCGACCACCTTTGCAGAGGAGACCGAGACCGACCTCTTCGGTGAGCAGGTGGTCCTCTGCGGCGGGCTCACTGCGTTGATCCAGGCCGGGTTCGAGACCCTGGTGGAGGCCGGCTACGAGCCGGAGTCGGCCTACTTCGAGTGCCTGCACGAGGTGAAGCTCATCGTCGACCTCATCTACGAGCACGGCATCTCCGGGATGCGCTACTCGGTGTCTACCACCGCCGAGTACGGCGACCTCACCCGCGGTCCCCGGGTCATCAACGACGCAGTGAGAGCGGAGATGCGCAGGATCCTCGCCGAGATAAGGGATGGCCGCTTCGCCGAGGAGTGGGTGGGCGAGTTCCGCGCCGGCCTCCCCGAGATGACGCGGCTGCGCGAGGTGGGCAAGGCCCATCCGATCGAGGTGGTCGGGGAGCGTCTCCGGGCGATGATGCCCTTCATCGGCGCCGGGTCGGCCCGTCCCCAGGACGTCTCCGGCGGCTGAGGTGGGAGCGGAGAGCGACCCTCGGGAGCTACGGGCGGGCGCCGGTTCGCCGGGCGCCGGTTCGCCGGGCGTCGAGGCGCCGGGTGCAGCCCCGCTCGGGAGGCCGGGATGGCCATGAGCGCCCAGTCGGGCGCCGACGCCCTCGCCGACCTCCGCAGGGCGCGCCGTTCCCGGCGGGTCGGCTCCATCGACCCGGCCGAGGCGATCTACCGCGCCTATGTGACCGCCATCCTCGCCGGCATCGCCCTCTGGCTCCTCTCGGGAGTGGTGGGCGGTACCCGCGTCGGGCCAGGGGAGGCGGCCCGGGTCGCCGCTCACGGAGGGCCGATCGTCGGCCTCGTGATCTCGGTCGTGCTCGCCGTCGGTCTGCGCTCGGGGGGGAAGGGGGGGCCGCTCGCCCTGGAGGCGGCCGACGTCCGCCACGTGCTGCTCGCGCCGATCGACCGGCGCATCGCCCTTCGCCCCCAGGCCTGGCGCCAGATGCGCTCGGGGGCAGTCGCGGCGGCGGGTGTCGGTGCCCTGGCCGGCCTCCTCGCCTATCGCCGCCTCCCGGGCGAGGTCGTCGCCTGGTTGGCGGCCGGGGCGGCAGTCGCCGCGCTCGCCGTGCTGGCCGCCTTCGGGCTGGCCCTGGTCGTCTCGGGCCTCAGGCTCGGCCGGGTGGCGGGCTCCCTGCTCGCCCTGCTCACGCTCGGCTGGTCGGCTGTCGACGTCGTGACCCGAACGGCCTCCTCGCCGATGTCGCTGCTCGGGGAGGTGGCTATCTGGCCGTTGCGCTTCCGGCCGGTCGGCCTCGTCGGGCTGGTCCTGGTAGCCGCTGCGGTCGCCGGTGGGCTGGCTGCGGCGGGGGGCACCTCGATCGAGGCCGCCGAGCGGCGCTCGTCGCTCGTCGGCCAGCTGCGCTTCGCCGCCACCCTCCGTGACCTGCGCACCGTCATGGTGCTCCGTCGCCAGCTCGCCCAGGAGCTCCCCCGACAGCGCCCCTGGGCCAGGCTCGCTCCGGCGGTCCGTCTGCCTCCGTCGGAGCCGGCCGGTAGGGGAGCGCGCGGCCTGCCGTCGTGGAGACGGGGATGGCACGGTATCGCCCGGTTCCCGGCGCTGCGTCTCGGGCGGATGGCGGTCCTCGGGGTGGTCGCCGGCCTGGCCGAGCTCGCCGTGTGGCGGGGCACGACCCCGATGTTCGTGGTCGCCGGCCTGGCTCTCTACGTAGCTGCCCTCGACGCCGTGGAGCCGGTCGCGCAGGAGGCGGACCACCCCGACCGCCGCGACGGCTACGGGATCGAGGCGGGCGAGCTCTACTTGCGCGAGGCAGGCCCCTCGTTGCTGCTCATGGCGGTCGTGGGCCTGCTCGGGGCGGCTGGCGCTGCGCTCGCAGGAGGAGGGCTGCTCGCCCTGGAGGTGGGTGGGGTGCTCGCCCTGCCCGCCGCCGCCACTGCCGTGGTGGGGGCGCTGCTCTCCACCGTCCAGGGTAGATCG
>JAKARG010000287.1 GCA_021819345.1 Actinomycetes bacterium
CGCCCCGAGCCGCCCACCCTGGGCGACGACCAGCGCCTCCCGGGTGTGCTGCTTGGCGTTCAGCACGTTGTGGGGGATGCCCCGCTTGGTGAGCAGCTCGGAGAGCACCTCGGACTTCTCGACCGATGCGGTCCCGACGAGCACCGGCTGGCCCTTGTCGTGACGCTCGGCAATGTCCTCGACCACCGCCGCGAACTTGGTGGCCTCCGACTTGTAGATCAGGTCGGCCTGGTCCTTGCGGATCATCGGCTTGTTGGTCGGTATCGGCACCACGCTGAGGCCGTAGGTGCTCGCGAACTCGGCGGCCTCGGTCTCGGCCGTGCCGGTCATGCCGGCGAGCTTGTCGTACATGCGGAAGTAGTTCTGCAGGGTGACCGTCGCCCAGGTGTGGTTCTCCTCCTTGATCGCCACCCGCTCCTTGGCCTCCACCGCCTGGTGGAGCCCGTCGGACCACCGGCGCCCCTCGAGCACCCTCCCGGTGAACTCGTCGACGATCTTCACCTCGCCGTCGGCGACGATGTACTCCTTGTCGCGCTTGTAGAGCTCCTTGGCCTGGAGCGCCTTGGTGAGCTGGTGGACGTAGTTGGCAGAGGTGAGGTCGTAGAGGTTGTCGATGCCGAGCGCCTTCTCGACCCGCTCGATCCCCTCCTCGGTTGGAGCGACCGTCCGCTTCTCCTCGTCGACTTCGTAGTCGCGGTCGCGGACCAACCCGCGGGCCACGCCCGCGAACTGGTAGTAGAGGCGGGCCGTGTCGTCGCTCGGCCCGGAGATGATGAGCGGCGTGCGGGCCTCGTCGATCAGGATCGAGTCGACCTCGTCGATGATCGCGTAGTGGTGCCCGCGCTGGACCATGTGGTCGAGCGATCGGGCCATGTTGTCCCGGAGGTAGTCGAAGCCGAGCTCGGTGTTGGTCCCGTAGGTGACATCCGCGGCGTAGGCCGCCTTCTTGGCCTCGAAGTCGGAGATGTCGGCGCTGATCCGTGCGACGCTCAGCCCGAGGAAGGAGTGGATCCTTCCCATCCACTCGGCGTCCCGGCGGGCGAGGTAGTCGTTGACGGTCACCACGTGGACGCCCTCGCCGGTGAGGGCGTTCAGGTACACCGGAAGGGTGGACACGAGGGTCTTGCCCTCCCCGGTCTTCATCTCGGCGATCCAGCCGAAATGGAGGGCGGCACCACCCATCAGCTGCACGTCGAAGTGACGCTGGCCGATGGTCCGAGCGGCAGCCTCCCGGACAACTGCGAACGCCTCAACGAGCAGGTCGTGGAGCTCCTCGCCCCGCTCGACCCGCTCCTTCAGCTCGACGGTCTTGTGGGCGAGCCCCTCGTCGTCGAGAGCGGCGATCTCCGGCTCCATGGCGTTGATGTCGGGGACCAGAGACTGCAGAGCCCGCACCTTCTTGCCCTCACCTGCACGCAGGAGCTTGTCGAAGATGCTCATCTCCCCATCGTACTGGCGCGCCCGGCGAGCGCTCCGGTCAGGGACCGCCGGAGCCCTAGGGCTCGAGGAGCCGGTGGGCGGCGGCGTACATCACCGCCTCCAGCCGGGTGTGGACGTGCAGCTTCTCGAGCACGTTGCGGACGTGGTTCTTCACCGTGTTCTCCGAGATGAACAGCTCGGCGGCTACCTCCCGGTTGGTCCTTCCCCGAGCCACGATCCGCAACACCTCGAGCTCTCTGGCGGTGAGCGAAGGCCCGGCCTGCTCCTGGCGCGCGGCGCGACGGGCCAGGGCGCCGAACTCGTCGATCAGCTTCGACGCCATCGCCGGGGAGATCGGCGAGCGGCCGGCCACGACCCCCTTGACCGCCTCGGCGACCTCCTCGACGGATATCTCCTTGAGCAGGTACCCGTTCGCTCCCGCCTCGATCGCCCGGTAGAGGTCACCCTCTTCGCCGCTGGCGGTGAGCACGAGGATCCTCGTCGCCGGGACCAGCTCGCGGATCCTGCGGATGGCATCGGCCCCACCGCTCGGCATCCGCACGTCGATCAACACCACGTCGGGTGCGAGCGCGGTGGCGAGCGCCACCGCCGAGTCGCTGTCCCCGGCCTCGCCGACCACCTCCACCTGGTCCTCGGACCCGAGCACCACGAGCAGCCCGCGGCGGAACAGGGCCTGCTCGTCGGCCACGAGCACCCTGATCGCCCTCGGCATCGGCATCGGCATCGGCACGGGAGCGGACCAGGGGCCACCACGTGCGGGGCCCAGCTCGTCGGCGCTGTCCACGCGCTCACGGTAGCCGCCAGGGGTTGCCCCGGGCCCAGCCGTTCGCTCCCGCCCGGCTGGCGAGGGACCCGGCGGCTGACCTGGTCTTCGACCCCACACTCGCCTGCTGCGACCGTGGTGGGAGGGGGCGGTGGCGCTGGCCCTGCGCCCCCTGTGGCCCCACGTCGGGCCGTCTCCCCCGGGGGACCGGGCGGTCCCTCCGGCGGGCAGGGCTTACCCCTAAGCCGCACCGTGCTCGGCGACCAAGAGTCGCCTTACGTGGGTCGTTTCGCCTGCGACTGGCCTCGACTTGCAACCACAGACCCGCCGGGACCCTCTCCGCAGGAGGCTAGCTGCTCGCTGGCGCTAGCTCGACAGGTTCCTCTTCAGCTCGACGAGCGCCTCGACCGGCCCGGGGTCGACCCCGGCGAAAGCGGCCAGCCAGAGCGACACGTAGTCGCCGAAGATGACCAGGTCGAGGAGCTGGGCGAGGTCGCCGTCGCCCTCCGCGCGCACCTCGATCAGGTCGGTCACCCTGCCGATCAGCTCGGAGACGAGATCGAAGCGCCGGGACACCTGGGGGTGCTCGCCGTCGTGGCGGAGGGCGACCGCCGCAAGAGCCCCCCCGATGGCCGGGGCCGCCCCTGCCCAGCCGACCACCTCGTTGTGGCACAGCTCCGGCTCGGCGGAGGAGAAGGCCAGCCGCTCGGCGTTCTCGTTCACCTGGGTCCGCCAGCGCGTCGCCGCGGCCGCCCCGACCGCGCCGCCCCCGTGCACGACCGGGACCCGTGAGCCGATGCGCCGAGCAACCTCCGCCGCCGGGCTCGAGTCGCCCTGCGTCGCGAGCTGGTCCCGTCGGCGGGTGAGCTGCTCGACGGCCTCGCCAACCCAGTGCGAGCCGCCCCGCAGGAGCCCGATCTCCTCGAGCACCACGAGAGGCGGCACCGCCATCGACCCGAGGGCGGCCCGCGGCTGGGGGATCCCGGCGGGCACGGAGACCTTCGGTGCCCCCCAGCTCGCAGCGAGCCTCCCGAGCTCCCCACCACCGGTCACCACCACCATCCGGGCGCCTGCGACCGCGGCGTCGGAAGCCGCTTGGATCGTCTCTTCGGTGTCGCCCGAGGCGGACACGGCGAAGGCAAGGGTGCTCTCCCCGACGAAGGCCGGGCACTCGTAGGACTTCACCACCGTCACCGGGACCGGCACGAGGGGTGCCGCCACCGCAGCGAGCACGTCGCCGGCCATCCCGCTGCCACCCATCCCGAGCACGACCACCGCCTCGACGTCCTCCCCCCGGGGCAGGCCCGGGAGGCCGCGGGAGGCCGCGGCGGCCTGTGCCACCTGGTCGGGCCAGGTCTCCGCGAGGGCGAACATCCCGACGCTGTCGAGCACCGTCACCCGAGCGTCCCCCCCGAAGGATCGAAGGTGGGGCGGATCCCGAGCTCGGCTGCCCTGGCGAGGAGCCGCTCGTGCTCGGCGTCCTCGACGGTCTCGGCCTCCTCGACGAGCATCACCGGGATGTCGTCTCGGACCTGGTAGCGGCACTTGAGCCGCGGGTTGTAGAGCGAGCTCTCGTCCTCGAAGTACAAAAGCGGCCCCTTGTCCTGCGGGCAGGCGAGGATCTCGAGCAGCATCGGGTCGAGGGCCATCTAGGACAGCTCCTCCAGCAAGGCGGTGATCTCGTCCACGTGCGCTTCGCACTCCTTTCGGGTGGCCGCCTCGACGTTCAGGCGCAACAGCGGCTCGGTGTTGGAGGGGCGGAGGTTGAACCACCAGGCGCCACTGTCGACGGTCAGCCCGTCGGTTCGCTCGACGGTCACACCCGGATGGGTGGCCGGGTCGTAGCGCTCGGCAACCGCCTCGATCACCCCCTGCGGGTCGGCAACCTCGGTGTTGATCTCCCCGGAGCTCGCGTAGCGCTCGAAGTCCGAGCGGAGCTCCGAGAGGGGCCGGCCCGAGACCGACAGCAGCTCCAGGACCACTACCGCGGCGATGCAGCCGGAGTCGGCGCGGTAGTTGTCGGCGAAGTAGTAGTGGCCCGAGTGCTCTCCCCCGAAGACCGCGCCGGTCTCGGCCATGACCGCCTTGATGTAGGAATGCCCGACGCGGGTCCGCACCGGGGTCCCGCCGGCCTCGGCGACGATCTCGGGCACCGCCTTCGAGCAGATCAGGTTGTAGAGGATCGTCGCCCCGGGGTGCTTGGCGAGCATCACTCGGGCGACCATCGCGGTGGTGGTCGATCCCGACACCGGCTCGCCCCGGTCGTCGACCAGGAAACAGCGGTCCGCGTCCCCGTCGAAGGCCAGGCCGACGTCGGCGCCGCACTCTCGCACCCGGGCGCGCAGCGCGGCGAGGTTGGCCACCTGGATCGGGTCCGGCGGGTGGTTGGGAAAGGTACCGTCCAGCTCGGCGAAGAGGACCTCGAGCTCGAAGGGCAGCTCGGCGAAGACCGCCGGCACGACCAGCCCACCCATGCCGTTGGCCGTGTCGGCCACCACCCGCAGGGGCCG
>JAKARG010000288.1 GCA_021819345.1 Actinomycetes bacterium
GATCTGACTGTCGGCGGTGGAGCTCGCAGGACCTCGGGTGCCGGAGGGACCCCGGAGTGGCGGTTTCCCGCCCCGCTGGCGCAACCGGGCGTGAGCTGCGCCCGTCTCCGGCCGTGCCGCTCGGTTCCACCCCCGGGCCGCCACGCCGTGGCGTCGGTCAGGGCCGGAGCCGGCAGGGGCTCAACGGCCCACAGCTCCACCAATGGATCTTGCAGGGCGGCGCCGACCGGGGACCCCTTCGGGCCCGGTGCTGGCGACGCTCCCGCCGCACGCCCCCGGGCGTGCCTCATGAGAAGGGATCTCCTCGATGCCCGACACTGCGTCGGTCCGCCCCGGAACCGCCGGGGATGCTCCTGTTCCAACGACGAGGCGGAGGTCCGGATCGGCTCCTCCGGGTTCCCCGAGCGGGCCTGACGCCGCCAGGGAGGACGGGAGCGCCTCGCCTCGCCGGGCCGCGCTGGCCGAGGTTCCAGCTCCCGAGGCCAGGCCCGATGTGGCGGGCGAGCCCGCTGCGGCCGGCGCCGATGCCACCGCAAATGGCGCCGATGCCACCGCAATTGGCTCAGAGCCCACCACAGCGGCCAGACCGCGCCGACGTGGGTCGCGTGGGGGCAGAGGCAAGGGCCGGGCGCCGGGGCCTTCGGGTGAGACCGAGCCGGCCCGGCTCGACGGCGCCGTCCCGGCGACCACGAACCCGCCTGCGAACGGGGCGCCGCTGCGGCCCGCCGACGCTCCGGGGAGCGCGCCGGGCGGCTCTCCCGATGGGGCGGGGGCAGTGGCGCCGAGGCGCCCTGCGATCGGGGACAGCCGACCGGCGCCCCGCCCGCGCATCGGCGACTCCCGCCCAGCGCCCGTGCCGGCGAGGGTGCCGGCAGGCGCGGGCGGCCCCGAGCGCGGCGCTCCGGATGCCAAGGCGGGCGGGTCCCGCCGGCGTCGTCGCGGCGCGGGGGCGGGCCGCCCGACCCCGCAGGCGGACAGGGAACGGGCCCGGGTGGGGCGGGCCGCCCCGGCGGGGAGGGCGCCGGTCGAGGCGGTGCTCGTCGACGACCCCGCAGAGGTCGACCCCGAGACCCTCGAGCGCCGGAAGGGTCGGGAGCGCAAGGGGCGGCCCGTCGGTCGGTACCTGATGGTCGTCCACGTGGGGGCCACCGCCACCCAGATTGCGGTGCTCGAGGGTCGGTCGCTGATCGAGCACTACGTGTCGCGGCCCGCCGACGACGCCACCCAGATCGACGGCAACATCTACCTCGGGAGGGTCCAGAACGTCCTTCCGGGCATGGAGGCGGCCTTCGTCGACATCGGCACTCCGAAGAACGCCGTGCTCTACCGGGGTGACGTGCGCTACGACCGCGACGACCTCGATGCCGGGCTCGACGACGGCGGGCCGAAGCCGACCCGTGGCCGCCTGCCGGGACCGGCCCGCAACGCGCGGATCGAGCAGCTGCTGAAGCCGCGCCAGATGATCCTCTGCCAGGTGACCAAGAACCCGATCGGGGCCAAGGGGGCCCGGCTCGCCCAGGAGGTCTCCCTCCCGGGCCGCTTCGTCGTGCTGATCCCTGGCAGCGACACCTACGGCATCTCCAAGCGCCTCCCCGATGACGAGCGCAAGCGGCTCCGCCGGATCCTCGATGCAGTGCGCCCGGAGGGCCACGGTCTGATCGTGCGGACCGCGGCCGAGCAGGCCACCGCGGACGAGCTGCAGCGCGACGTGGTCCGGCTGCTCTCGCAGTGGGAGCGCATCGAGGCCATGGCCCGCGACACCAGGGTCCCGACCCTGCTCTACCGGGAGCCGAGCATGGCGGTGCGGGTGATCAGGGAGGAGTTCAACAAGGACTACCGGGGCGTGGTCATCGACGACCGCGGGCTCTACGAGGAGGTGCGGGACTACGTGGCGAGCATCAGTCCCGAGCTGGCCGACCGGGTCGAGTACGCAGGCGACAGCGACGACCCCCTCCCGGTGTTCGAGCGCCACCACATCCACGAGCAGATCCACAAGGCGCTCGACCGCAAGGTGTGGCTGCCGTCGGGGGGCTCGCTGATCATCGAGCGCACCGAGGCCCTGACGGTGATCGACGTGAACACCGGCCGCAACGTGGGGACCTCCAACTTGGAGGAGACGGTCTACCGCAACAACCTGGAGGCCGCCGAGGAGGTTGCCCGCCAGCTCAGGCTCCGCGACATCGGCGGGATCATCGTGATCGACTTCATCGACATGGAGGTGGTCGCCAACCGCTCGCAGGTGGTCAAGACCTTCCGGGAGGCCCTGGCCAGGGACAAGACCCGGACCCAGGTCTTCGACATCTCGGAGCTCGGCCTCGTCGAGATGACCCGCAAGCGGGTATCCGAGGGACTGGTCGAGTCGATGTCGGAGACCTGCCCGACCTGCGGGGGACGGGGCTTCCTGCTCGACGAGACGCTGCTCGAGGGTAGCTGAGGCGCCGTTCCGGCGGCGTCGAGTGGCGATCGGAGCCCCTGGTGGCCTGGTAGTGTCTTCGGATTGTGTACGCAGTGATCAAGACAGGTGGCAAGCAGCAGCGGGTCGAGGAGGGCCAGACCCTCGCCGTGGAGCTGCTCCACGTCGAGAACGGCTCGGAGGTGAGCTTCACCCCGGTGCTGCTCGTCGACGGTCCGACGGTGGTGTCGCGCCCTGCCGAGCTCGGTCGGGCCGTGGTGTCGGCCCGGGTCGTGGGGAGCGAGAAGGGACCGAAGATCCGCGGCCTGGTCTACAAGCCCAAGGCGCGGGCCAGGACCCACTGGGGCCACCGCCAGCACTACACGAAGATCGAGATCACCGGCATCAGCCGGTAGAGCGGGAGCGAGCGATGTCCAAGACCAAAGGCGGCGGCTCGACGCGCAACGGCCGGGACTCGGCCGCCCAGCGCCTCGGCGTGAAGGTGTTCGACGGCACGGCGGTGAGCGCCGGCTCGATCATCGTCCGCCAGCGGGGGACCCACTTCCACCCGGGCGAGAACGTGGGCCGGGGGGGCGACGACACCCTCTTCGCGCTGCGCGACGGGCAGGTGAAGTTCGCCTCGCGGAGGGGACGCCGCCTGGTCGACGTCCACACCGAGCAGGGCTGACCGGGCGGGCCGGTGCCCGCTTTCGTGGACCGCGCCCAGGTCCACTTGAAGGCCGGTGACGGGGGGGCAGGAGCGGTCTCTTTCCGCAGGGAGGCCCACGTGGCCAAGGGCGGGCCCGACGGCGGCGACGGCGGCCGGGGTGGGGACATCTGGCTGGTTGCCGACCGCAACGTCGCTTCCCTCTACGGTTTCCGGGACCACCCCCACCGGCGGGCGGCGAGCGGGACCCACGGGTCGGGCAAGTCCCGTCACGGTCGTAGCGGCGAGGACCTGGAGGTCCCGGTCCCCGAGGGGACCGTGGTGACCGACTCCACCGGGAGCGTGCTGGCCGACCTGGCCGGAGACGGAGAGCGGTGGCTTGCGGCCCGGGGCGGCGACGGTGGCCGGGGCAACGCCCGCTTCCTCTCCAACCGCAGGCGAGCCCCGGCGTTCGCCGAGCAGGCCGAACTGGGTGAGGAGAGGTGGCTCGACCTCGAGCTGAAGCTGGCCGCGGACGTCGCGCTGGTCGGCTTCCCCAACGCCGGCAAGAGCACCCTGATCTCGCGGATCTCTGCTGCCCGCCCGAAGATCGCCGACTACCCCTTCACCACCCTCGAGCCGCACTTGGGCGTGGTGCGCTACGACGACCAGGAGTACGTCGTGGCCGACATCCCTGGGCTGATCGAAGGGGCGAGCGAAGGCCGCGGGCTCGGGCACCGGTTCCTCCGCCACGTGGAGCGGGCCCGGGTCCTCGTCGTGGTCTGTGACCTGGCTGCCGCCGACGGGACCAGCCCCCTCGACCAGGAGGCGATCCTGCTCCGTGAGCTGGCCAGCTTCCGTCCCGACCTCCTGGAGCGCCCCCGGTTGGTCATCGGCTCCAAGCTCGACGCCCGCCCACCCGAGAGCCCTGCGCCCGACGCCGGGGCCTTCGGGAGCAGGCTCGGGGGCGGTCCGCAGCTGTGCATCTCGGCGGTCACGGGCGAGGGGGTCGAGCGCCTGGTGGGCAAGCTCGCCGAGCTCGTCGCCGACGCCCGCGCGCAGTGCCCGGCGTCGCCGCGGCGCGTCTTGCACCGGCCGGTCCCTGCGGGGGTCAGCATCGGTCGCGGCCCGGACGGCACCTGGGTGATCGGGGGTCGCCTGGCAGAGCGGGCCGTGGCCCTGTCGGACCTCACCGACGTCGCCGCCCTCGACTACGCCCGCTCCAGGCTCCGGGGGCTCGGGGTGGACCGCGCGCTCGCTCGGGCGGGCGCGCGCGAAGGCGACGCCGTCCGCGTCGGGGGGCTCGAGCTCGAGTACCGGCCCGACTCGTGACC
Source organism: Actinomycetes bacterium (assembly GCA_021819345.1). GTDB lineage: Bacteria > Actinomycetota > Acidimicrobiia > Acidimicrobiales > Palsa-688 > JAKAQB01. Next base: position 4,373 of record JAKARG010000288.1, read on the forward strand.
CCGTTGCAGGCGCAGCAGAGCCCGGCCGGCCGAGCGTCGCCGGGAGCGTGTCCTGGCCGGCGGGCCGAGGTGTGGCCCTGACTCCTCCCCGGGTGGTGGTCGTCAAGGTCGGGACCTCCTCGGTGACCGACGGGCGCGGGGCGATCGACCCCGCCGCCTTGGACAAGCTGGCGCGCGAGGTCGCCGAGCTGCGCTCCGGGGGTGCCCGGGTGGTGGTCGTGACGAGCGGCGCGATCGCCGCCGGGCTCCCCCATCTCGGGATGGGAGAGCGCCGCCCGAGCGACGTGGCGGTGCTGCAGGCGGTCTCGGCGGTCGGC
>JAKARG010000289.1 GCA_021819345.1 Actinomycetes bacterium
AGGGCCGGGGGCCGACGTTGCCGGCGGTGACGCGGGGGGTGCGGGGGCCGGCCTCGCCGGCGGCTACCGGCACGGCCCCGGGGCCACTGCCCACTGGAGCGAAGGGGACGGCGCCGGAGCCCGAGCGGCCCACCGGGCGGTCGCCGGCCAGGCCGACCATCCCCGCCGAGAGCAGCGCGGCGGCCACCAGCAGGTCGATCGGGGCGGTGATCTTCGAGTTGACCGGGTCGCCGGCGACGAGCACCACGCGACCCCCGGCAGCCTCGACCAGCCCGGCGTCGTCGGTGGCCTCCGGGTCACCGGCGTGCGCAGCGACGAGCGCCGCTCTGCGGAACGCCTGAGGGGTCTGGACCACCGAGAGCGTGGAGCGGTCGAGGGTGCGGGAGCCACCACCCGGACCGACCTCGACGACGGTGTCGGTCACCGGCACCACCGGGACCGCTGCGTCCGCCCCGGCCGCCACCGCGGCGAGGACCCGGTCCCAGACCTCCGGGGTCGACAGCGGGCGGGCGGCGTCGTGCACCGCCACCACCTCGACGTCCGGCGGGAGGGCCCGTAGACCCGCCCGGACCGACGCCGAACGGCTCTGTCCTCCCGCGACCACCGCCGAGGCTCCACTGCAGTGCTCGACCACTTCGGCCGCCCTTTCTCCTCCCGGAGGGACGACGAGCACCACCCCGGCGCAGGCGGAGCGCGCCGCGTCGAAGGACCAGGCGAGGACCGGGCGACCCGAGAGCTCGGCGAACTGCTTGGGGGAGCCGAAGCGCCGTCCGGCCCCGCCGGCAACGACCACCGCCCAGGCATCGGGGTGGCGGGGGCTCAGGGAAGCGCCTCGTCCAGCTTCTTCTCGGCGTCCACCTCGTCGACCCCGAGGGCGAAGGTCAGCTCCGAGACGAGGATCTGGCGGGCCCGGTTGAGCATCCGCTTCTCGCCGGCCGACAGGCCCTTCTCCTTGTCCCGGTTCGACAGGTTCCGCACGACCTCGGCCACCTGGTAGATGTCGCCCGACTTGAGCTTCTCGACGTGGTTCTTGTAGCGGCGGGACCAGTTGGTCGGCATGCGCACGTCCTTCTTGCGCAATACGGCGAAGACCTCCTCGACCTCCTCGTCGTTGATCACCTCCCGCAGGCCGACCTCCTCGGTGTTGTCGGTCGGCACCCGCAGGGTGAGGTCGCCGTAGGCGAGCTTCAGGACCAGGTACTCCTTCTTCTCGCCGAACGCCTCGATCACCTCCCGCCGCTCCACGACCGCTGCGCCGTGGTGGGGGTAGACGACCTTGTCACCAACGTCGAAGGGCATACGTCTCCAGATCGGCCGAAGGGCACCTAGGCACTCCAGGGTACGGGCAAAACGCCCCCCGGGCCAGTCCTGTCCGAGGCGGCCGGCACGGCGCACACCGGGGGGCCGGCGATACGCACACCGGGGGGCCGGCACGGCGCACGCCGGGCGGCCGGCGATAGCCTGGCACCTCGGATGGACGACCTGGCTCTCCTCGCTCACGCCGAGCTGTTCTCGGCATTCGACGCCGAGGCCCTGGAGGCGGTCGTCGCAGCGAGCACCACCGTCGCCGGCGAACGTGGTCTGGTCGTGTTCTCCGACGGGGACGAGGCCGACGACCTCTACGTGGTTCGCAGTGGCCGGGTGGCGATGGGGCGGCGCTCACCCGACGGCCGGGAAGCACTGGTGGCCCTCATGGAGCCGGGCGACCTCTTCGGCGACATGCCGCTGTTCGACGGGGGGTCCCGCTCCGCCTCCGCCCGGCTGCTCGAGACCTCGGAGCTGTTGCGGGTCCCCTACCCGACGGTCCGCAGCGCCATCGCACGGCGCCCCGAGCTGCTCTGGGACGTGGTGGCACTGCTCACCGCCAGGCTCCGGGCAACCGACTCGGCGCTCGCCGACGCCGTGTTCCTCGACGTCACCGGGCGGACCGCCAAGCGGCTGCTCGAGCTCGCCGGGGAGTCCGACGAGTTCAACCTCCCGATCACCCAGGAGGAGCTGGGCGGCCTCGTCGGGGCGTCCCGGGAGCGGGTCAACAAGGCGATCGCCGCGTTCGTCCGGCTCGGCTGGATCGAGCAGTACGACCGCCGCTACCGCATCGTGCACCGAGACCGCCTCGCCCAGCGCTCCCGCTGAAGCCCGTCGCCCTGCGGGCCGGCGCCCCGCCGGCCGGCGCCCGCCCAGACGTGCCCGGGGTGCCTCGACGGAGGTTGCCGAGCTGCTCTGGCGGACCAGCCCCGATCTCCCGGGCCGCCGCAGCGGACCAGCAGTAGCGGAGCCGCTCCGGCAGAGCAGCCGTGGCTGGTCAGCTGTAGCGGGGCACCCGTGGCTGGTCAGCTTCAGCGGGGGAGCCGTGGCGGGTCAGCTGTAGCGGGTCAGCTGTAGCGGGTCAGCTGTAGCGGTCGAGGATGCTCGACTCGACGAGGCGGGACAGGCCGTCCTTCACCGCCCGGGCGTAGGCCACGCCGACCCCGGGCACCGCCTCGAGCTCCTCGGTGGCGGCACGCATGACCTTCTGCAGGTTGCCGTAGCGCTCGACGAGGGCCTCGACCGCCGGCGCCGGCAGCCGCGGGACCTTGCCGAGCAGCCGGTAGCCACGGGGGCGCAGCGATGCGTCGAGGTCCATCGGCCTCGACGGAGCGATCAGGGCCGCTGCGGCCTCGGGGTCGAGCAACCGCTCGCTGTCCAGCTCCGAGAGCTCCCGCATCGCCACCGAGACCGCCGTAGGGCGAGGATCGGGCAGGTAGTCGCGGACCACGTCCTGGCGGTCGTCGTCGACCCCGGCCATCAGCTCCACGAGCTGCAGGCGCACCAGGCGGCCGTCGCTGCCGAGCTCGACCACGTAACCCTCGACCTCGTCGGCGATGCGGCGGACCATCTCCGCCCGCTGGAGCACGCTGACCACGTCCCGGATCGTGACCAGGTCCTCGACCTCGAGCGCCGAGAGCGAGCTAGTGACCGCGTCGAGCCGGGTCCGGTACCGCTCCAAGGTCTGGAGCGCCTGGTTCGCCCGGCCGAGGAGCCGGGCCAGCGAGTCGAGGGCGTGGCGTTCGGCGCCCCGGAACACGGTGATCACCCCCATCTCCTCGGAGACGGCGATGACCGGGACGTCGATGCTCCGGGCGACCCGCTCGGCAGTGCGGTGCCGGGTCCCGGTCTCGGAGGTGGGCAGCTCGGGGTTGGGCACGAGGTGGACGTTGGCCCGGGCGATGCGGCTGGCATCGGGAGCGAGGATGATGGCGCCGTCCATCTTGGTGAGCTCGGAGACCCGCTGCGGGCTGAACTCGCTGTCGAGCAGGAACCCCCCCGAGCAGATCGAGAGGACCTCGGGGCCGTCCCCGACGACGATGATCGCCCCCTTGTTGGCCTGCAGGATCCGGTCCAACCCCTGGCGCAGCGGCTGGCCCGGAGCTACCGCCCGGAGCGCTTCGAGCAGGTCCCGGCTCGGGCGGTCGGCCACCTCGACACCCTACCCGCAGGCCCCTGCACGCCGGCCGCCGGTCGGGCCCGGCGGGCAACGAGCCTGCACCGAGCCGGGCGGGAGGTCGCGCCGGGCCACGAGCCCGGGCCTGGGTCGGGCGCGCCGGACCGAGCCGAGGCTGGTTGGCGAGCCCGGGTCCCCGCCCGTCGGGCTCAGTGCTGCCCGGCCAAGAGCCCGGTGACCGCCGGAGCGAGGTGGCCGAAGCGCAGTGCCGGCAGCGGGAGGTCCTCCGGAGCGGTCTCGGGCACCACCGCCCGACGGAACCCGAGCCGTTCGGCCTCGGCGAGCCTCCGCGCGGTCTGGGCCACCTGACGCAGCTCGCCGCCGAGGCCGACCTCGCCCACCACTACCAGGTCGGCCGGAAGGGCATCTCCATTGACTGCCGAGGCCACCGCCAGGCAGACCGCGAGGTCCACCCCCGGCTCGACGACACGTACCCCCCCGACGGCGGAGGTGTAGACGTCGGAGCTCCCCGTGCGGACCCCAGCCCGGCGGTCGAGCACCGCGAGCAACAGGCCGAGCCGGCCGTGGTCGAGGCCCGATGCCGACCGCCGGGGAGCCGGCAGGTTCGAGCCGACAACCAGCGCCTGCACCTCGACGAGCAGCGGTCGGAAACCCTCGACAGCAGGGAACACGACCGAGCCGGGCGAGCCGTGTCGCCGGTCGCCGAGGAACACGCCTCCGGCGTCGGGCATGCCCCGCATCCCCTCGTCGGTCATCTCGAACAGCCCGAGCTCGCCGGTCGGGCCGAAGCGGTGCTTGACGCTCCGGAGCATCCGCAGGGCGTGGTGGCGGTCGCCCTCGAAGGTGAGGACCGTGTCCACCAGGTGCTCGAGCACCCGGGGACCGGCGAGCGCACCCTCCTTGGTGACATGTCCGACGAGCAACATGGCAGTTCCCCGACTGCGGGCGATCACCGCCAGCTCGTGGGCGCAGCCCCTGACCTGGGCGACCGAGCCGGGAGCCGAGTCGAGCTCGGGGTCCCAGACGGTCTGGATCGAGTCGACCACCACCACGTCGGGACGGACGTCGTCGATCGCCGCCCGGATCCCGAGGAGCGCGGTCTCGGCTACCAGCCACACCCCGGGACGGGCCACGCCGAGGCGCTCGGCCCGGCGCCGCACCTGCGGCCCCGACTCCTCGGCCGACACGAGCAGGCAACGAGCGCCGCGGGCCGCCAGCGACCCGAGCACCTGGAGCA
>JAKARG010000290.1 GCA_021819345.1 Actinomycetes bacterium
GATCTTGTGGACCGCCAATGTACTGCTGGAGCCGACCGCATCTCGGCCGACGGTCATCGGGGTGCTCGACAGCGAACGCGCCTGGTGGGGGGACCCCCTAGCGGACTGGGCGCTGTACCGGGCGAACGCCCGGGCCGTCGAAGCCGAGCGAGACGCCTTCTGGGCTGCCTATGGGCCGTTACCGCTGGACGGTGAAGCCTGTTGGCGACTTCGGGTCTACCAGGGCTGGCACCTGGCCGCAGAACGCGTCGAAGCGGCCCGCCATCACCACCATGACACCGTCGAGAGGACACTGCGTGACCTGGGCGATGTCATACAGGCTCTGCGATGACGGCTAGCAGCGGAAGCGGCGCTGTCGACTGCCCTCGTGACGCGGCCTGTAGGTGTCGCCCCGCAACATGCGCCAAGAAGTGCCGTTCTGCATGTTCGCTAACGGCGGTCGTGGGATGATCTGGAGCGGTGATCTGTGCTGTCGACGAGGTTGGGTCGGCCGGGGCCGGCATCCGAGGGAACCCTTCGCGGTCATGGCTGCCGTTCGACGAACTCGTGCATGCCTGGCACCGTGAACGCGAGAAGCCCCCGTTCGGGTGCGTAGACGAGCCCCTTCTTGATGAGTTCGTTTCGGGCCACCCCGATGTCGGAGGTGCGGGTCTTACCCATTGCTCTGGCGATGTCGGACACGGAGGTTGGGGCCTCGCCGCCGAGTCGCGCCAACGCCCGCATCAAGTCCCGCTGGGCTGGGGTGGCGCGCTCCCAGCGTGACCGATACAGCCCATCATCAACTTCTTCTCGGGCGGCCATCAGGCCGACCTCGACGTCATCGGCGTCGATCGGGTCTTGTCTGGCAGTGTCCCATACGTGTTTGCCGATGGCCTGCAAGAAGTAGGGATAGCTGTCAGCGTTCAAGTATTTCCCTAGCTGAGGGTCCAGTCGTTCAAGTATTTCCCTAGCCGGTCGTTCACGGAATTCCCTGGTCCCGGGTCGGGACGAGGGTCCACCCGTTGGGCTCCTTGCACCTGTAGCACCTCGCGGTCACCCGAGACAGCGAGGAACATCCACATGGCAAGGAGATGCTTCGAAGTGATCGATGTCGTTGAGATCCTCCAGCACTGGCATGCCGGCCGGCCGAAGTCGGTGGTGGCGTCGAGCGTGGGAGTGGACCCCAAGACGGTCCGGAAGTACGTCGCCCCCGCCGAGGAGGCGGGCATGGCGCCCGGCGGTGAGCCGCTGAGTCGGGCGGAGTGGGCGGAGCGGGTTCGGGGCTGGTTCCCCGAGCTGGTCGACGCCCACGCTCGCAGTCTGACCTTCTCGGTCATCGACGTCCACCGGGAGTCGATCGGCGAGATGTTGAAGACGAACTCGGTGGCGACGGTCCATCAGCGCTTGCGGGACGAGGCTGGCCTGGCGGTGTCGGCCACCAGCTTCCGCCGCTACGTGTGGTCGGAGTTCCCTGAGGAGGCCGACCCGGCGAAGGTGACGGTGATGCGCCCCGAGGTGCCCGCCGGCGAGGAAGCCCAGATCGACTACTGGTTCTTGGGGTCCTGGGCGGAGCCGGGTACTGACCGGGTCCGGCGGGTCTGGGCGTTCGTGATGGTGCTGGCGTGCTCCCGGCACATGTTCGTCCGCCCGGTGGTCCGCATGGACCAGGCCGCCTGGGTGGCCGCGCATGTCGAGGCGTTCGACTTCTTCGGCGGGGTGCCCCGGCGGCTGGTGAGCGACAACCTCAAGACCGGGGTGATCCGCCCGGATCTGTATGACCCGAGGCTGAACCGGGCGTACGCGGAGATGGCCGAGCACTACGGGGTGTTGATCGACCCGGCCCGGGCGTCCAAGCCGAAGGACAAGCCCCGCGTCGAGCGCCAGATGCCGTATGTCCGCGACTCGATGTGGCGGGGACGGTCCTGGGCGGGGATCGGGGACATGCAGTCGGGCGCGCTGCGCTGGTGTGTCGAGGTGGCCGGGGTCCGCTCGCACCGATCCCTGGAGGGAGCGTCACCGCTGTCGGTGTTCGAGGCGGTCGAGGCCCCGGCGCTGGGCGGCCTGCCCGCTGAGGCGTTCGAGCTGGCCACCTGGAGCTCACCGAAGGTCGGCCCGGACTGCCACGTCAAGGTCGGCAAGGCCCTCTACTCGGTCCCGTGGCGTCACATCGGCGCCCGGGTCGACGCCCGGGAGACCGAACGGGTGGTGGAGGTCTTCGTCGGCACCGGGCTGGTCAAGACCCATCCCCGCGTCGAGCGGGGACGACAGACGGACTGGGACGACTACCCGCCGGAGAAGATCGCGTTCTTCATGCGCACCCCGGTCTGGTGCCGCAAGACCGCCGCCGAGCTCGGCTCGCATGTCGGGGCCGTCGTCGCCGACCTGCTCGTCGACGGCGCCTTGCACCACCTGCGCGCCGCCCAGGGGATCATCGGACTCGCCGATCGACACAGCGCCGGCCGTCTCGACGCCGCGTGTGCCCGGGCGATCGTCGTCGGGGACCCCACCTATCGGACCATCAAGGGGATCCTGGCCGCTGGCACCGAGACCGACGCTGACCAGCCCGCCGGGGCCCCGGACGCCCCGGCGCACCTCCACGGCCCATTCCGCCTCTTCGACGGCCTCGCCCGCAACGAAGAGGTGGCCGGATGAGCCGCGCCCACCAGCTCGAGGCGTCCCTGCGCGCCCTGCGCCTCTCAGGCATGCTCGACACCCTCGAGGTTCGCCTCGCCCAGGCACGCTCCGGCGAGCTCGGCCACCTCGAGTTCCTCGCCATGCTCTGCGAGGACGAGATCGCCCGCCGCGACACCGCCGCGATCGACCGCCGGCTCAAGGCCGCCCACTTCGAGACCACCACCAACCTGGAGGACTACGACTTCGCCTTCAACCCGACCGTCCCCGTCGCCGCGATCCGCGACCTGGCCACCCTCCGCTTCGTCGAGGTCGGCGAGTCGGTCATCCTGCACGGACCCGTCGGTGTCGGCAAGACCATGATCGCCCAAGCCCTCGGACACGCGGCGTGCCGGCGGGGCTACACCGTGGCGTTCACCAAGACCTCCCGGCTGCTCGCCGATCTCGCCGGCGGCCACGCCGATCGGACCTGGCCGGCCCGGCTGCGGCGCTGGGCCCGGCCCGACATCGTCATTCTCGATGACTTCGCCATGCGGGAGTTCACCGCCGCCCAGGCCGACGACCTCTACGAGGTCATCACCGAGCGAGCCGGCCGCAGCCTCATCCTCACCGCCAACCGGGCCGCCAGCGACTGGTACTCGCTGTTCCCCAACCCCGTCGTGGCCAAGTCGATCCTCGACCGCCTCGTCAACAGCGCCCACCACCTCGCCATGGAGGGACGCAGCTACCGACCCAACAAGCGCCCCCGCCGCCCCGCCCCCGCAGCCGGCCGATGAGCCCCCCGCCCGCGCCGGCGACACGCCGCTGCGCCCAACCCGACTGCCCGAACCCCGTCATCCGCCCCGCCCGCCGGGGTCGGCCACCCATCTACTGTTCGCCAGCCTGCCGGGCCCGAGCCAAGCGTCGCCCGCCCACCGGACCCGTCCTCGTCGAGATCGACCACGGCTCGCTCACATCCCAGGGACGACCCGCCGGGCGGGTCTGGCTCGTCCGGCTCCGCCGCGGACCCCGAGCCGTCATCGTCGCCAGCGGACTCGGCCGCACCAGCGCCGAGAGCCTCGCCGCCCAGATCACCGCCGTCCTCCACACGCCATCCTCCACCCCAGGAGCCGCCACCGACTAGAACATCCCCCGGAGCCCGATGGGGAATTCCGTGAACGGCCGGCTAGGTAATAACGCGAACGTCGACAATAGCCGCGGGCGGTCTCCAACGCGGCGGACAGAGCGCCGGGCTCCCAGTCGACGGCCAGATCTCTGGCGGGCACCACGAGCGCATCCCGAGAACCGTTCTCGTCCAAGAGTCCAACAGGCCGGTAGTCGTACAGGCGCTCCGCGTAGCTTGTGGCATCGGCCAACTGGGCGGGGAGTGAAGGCAGGCCTGCGCCGACGAAGACGACCGGCAGCGGCGATCCGGACTGCCCGAGCTCGTGCACAGCGACGTTGACGGCCGCCAGTTCGTCCGAGGAGGCCTCCTGGAGTTCATCGACCAAGATGAGGACCCCGATTGCGAGGTCGCGCGCCGTCTGGCCCAGGACCTCGAATAGCCCGGCGAGATCCGCTGACAGGTTTCCCGAGTCGGCCACACCGTGCACAGGGTCGACATCGACTCCAAGGGAGACTGCGCCACTTGGGTCGACTTTTAGACTGAACGCCTTGAACACGCTCAGGAGTCGCTGGAGGCGAGGAACAGGATGGCGGCCAGTGGCGGTCCTCATGCTGCGCGTGAGGGCTTGGTTCAGCGCGACCGGTAGCGGGCCTGAGGCACCGGCTTCCACCTTGGCCACGATCCAGCCGGTCGAGTTGACCCGGCTCATCAACTCGTTCAACAAGACGGTCTTCCCGACGCCACGCAGACCGTTGAGGACCCAGCCGCGATCGCCCTCCCCAGTCGTCTCAACTCGGCGGCGGACTACGTCGAAGGCGCTCAGGATGTCCTCGCGGCCCGCCAGGAGCGGCGGCCGCTGCAGGTCCTGCGCCGGGGCGCCGCGGCGGTCGGCTGGGCGGGCCTGTCCGAGCGCGAGGCGGCGGCCTGCGGGCGGGTCTCCGCCCTCGACTTCTACGTC
>JAKARG010000291.1 GCA_021819345.1 Actinomycetes bacterium
TCTGAGGGCCAGGTCGCCAACCCCCCATCTACGTAGTAGTCGGTGTCACCGTCGACGGCGAGCGTGACATCTTGGGGCTGTGGGCCGGCGATGGCGGTGAGGGCGCGAAGTACTGGGGGCACGTGCTGACCGAGATCAAGAACCGGGGCGCCAAGGACGTGTGCATCGTGGTCTGCGACGGGCTCACCGGCCTGCCCGACGCGGTGGCCACGGTCTGGCCCCAGAGCATCGTGCAGGGCTGTGTCGTGCACCTGATCCGCAACAGCTTCCGCTACGCCCCCCGCCGGGACTGCTCGGCGCTGGCAAAGGACCTGAGGCCGATCTACACCGCCCCCACCGAGGCCGCCGCCTTGGAACGCCTCGCCGACTTCGCCGGCGTCTGGGAGAACAAGTACCCGGCCATCATCCGCCTGTGGGAGTCCGCGTGGGCGGAGTTCGTCCCGTTCCTGTCCTTCGACGCCGAGATCCGCACCGTCATCTACACGACGAACGCGATCGAGAGCATCAACGCTCGGATCCGTAAGGCCGTCAAGGCCCGGGGGCACTTCCCGACCGAGACCGCAGCCCTCGAGTGCATCTACTTGGCGCTCATGAGCCTCGACCCCACCGGCCGTGGCCGTCAACGCTGGACGAACCGTCGGAAGCCGGCACTCAATGCCTTTACGATCGCCTTCCCAGGACGTATGACCAGAGACACGAAGTAGCCAGATCCTACGCAAGAGCAGCACCGGTTACACCGTTCATGCGACAGTCCCCGCTGAATCCGGTGTTCAGTCGGTGGCGGGTCACGGCGAGGCCGGATGCGGATTGCGCGGCTCGGCATGGTGAGCTGCCCGGTGATAGACGACGGCGCCAGGGCGTGAGGCGCCGGGGCTGCCTCACGCCCTTCGGGTCGTCAGTTGAACTCGGTGCGGTGCTGTTCGCACCAGTGGCGGAATGTACGGGGTGCGATGCCGGTGACGTTCTGCACGTCCTCGCCGAGGATGCCGGACCGGCCGGCGCGGAACAGCTCCTGCAGGTCCTGCACGGCCCGTGCTTGGGGTTCGGGGGTGCCGCGGGAGATGTTGACTTCGGCGTACTGCTCCGGGGTGACGGCCACGAACTCGATCTGGCGGCCGAGGACATCGGCGAGGATCTCGACCTGCTCTCGAGCGGAGAGTGCTTCGGGCCCGTTGAGGATGTAGCTGTGGCCCTCGTGGCCGGGCTGGGTGAGCACGGTGGCGGCGACGCGGGCGATGTCGTAGGGGTCGATCGGTGGTGTCAGGCCGGGGTCTGTGGGGTCGTAGACCTTCCCCTCGGCGGCGATGCTGGTTTTCCACCACAGGGCGTTGGAGGAGAAGGTGTTCGGCTTGAGATAGGTGATGTCCAGGCCGGAGGCGCGCAGCACTTCGTCGCGGGCGTTGATCGCGGCGCCGATGATGCACATGGGGTGCAGCACGGTGCCGATCGAGGACAACACGAGAATCCGGCCCACGCCGGCCGCCTTCGCGGCATCCACGACGTTCTGTGCCTGGGTGGGGATCGGGCCGGCCTGCATGAAGAAGATGGCGTCGACGCCCTCGGCGGCCTTGTTGAGCGCGGCGGTGTCGTCGAGGTCGCCGATGGCGATCTCGGCCGTGTCGGGGAGCTGCTGGCGGGCCTTGTCGGGGTTGCGGACGTAGGCGCGCACGTGGTGGCGAGCGTCGATGAGCTGGGTGACGAGTTGGCCGCCGACGTTTCCGGTGGCTCCGGTGATCAGGAAGGTCATGCTGCTCCTCGGAAGAGTTGTGGCGTACGGGGTGGACGGAAAAGGGATGGGGATCACCAGGGGACGTCGCCGTCGCGGTCGCGGTAGCGGCCGGTGAGGTCCTGGTCATCGCCGATGGCGAAGCTGGGTGGCGCGGACATAGCCGACCACGTTCGTTGCCAGGACCTGCTCGATGCCGGCACCGGTCAGATCGTGCACGTCGTCCTGCGGGCCAGATAGGCCGGCGTTGTTGACGAGGATGTCGAGGTAGCCGACGTCGGCCTCGACCTGGGCGGCCGCGGCCGCCACGGACACATCCGAGGTGACGTCGAGCGGGACCAACCTCGCACCGATCTCCGCAGCGGCGACGGTCCCCCGCTCGCGGTTACGAGCGGCGACGTAGACGGTGCAGCCGGCTGTCGCCAATCGTCTGGCGGTCTCGAGCCCGATGCCCTGGTTTGCTCCGGTGACCAGTGCCACCGGGTCCTGTTTGCTGGGTGGTGTCATGCATACGCTCCTCTCGGTCCGGTACCCCTCGCCGTGATCGTGGCCGCGCACGGCCCGGCGTCGAATCAGGGAGTCCCGGGTCCCTCGGTGGGTTCTCGGGCCGAGAACAACTCTGGCGCCGAGCGGAGGCGACAGCGTGGCCCTACCTGTCCCACCCTGGTCGGTGGATGGCGGGGGACACTGGAACGCATGGATGCCCTCCTCGAACTCGGCACGCTGCTGCGCACCTGGCGCGGGCGCCTGCAACCCGTCGACGTCGGCTCACCGTTCGGGTCCACCTCAACCCGGACCGCGGGACTCCGGCGAGAGGAGGTCGCGTGGCTCGCCGGGGTCTCCCCGGACTACGTGAAGCGGCTCGAGCAAGGACGTGCGCACCCCACCGCCAGCGTGGTGCACGCGCTGGCGCGCGCGTTGCGGCTCTCCGAGTCCGAGACCGCGACCGCACTGCGCCTCGCCGGACACGCCAGCGACCTGCGGACCTTGATGCCGCGACGGATCACGCCGAGCGTGCGACGTATTCTGGACCGCCTCCCGGACACGCCCGTCGGCGTGTTCGACGCCGCCTGGACGCGCTTGGACCAGAACCCTCTGTGGACGGCACTGACCGGCGACCCCCGTGGCCACGGCGGCCGCGACGACAACCTCGTCTGGCGTAACTTCCTCGACAAACCCAGCCGGGTCCGCCACCCCCAGCAGGAGGAACACCGAGCATCGCTTGTCGCCGACCTGCACCGGGTCCAGATCCGCTATCCGAACGACTCCGAGCTGGCATCCCTGGTGACTGCGCTTCGCCACCACAGTGGGGAGTTCGCCCGCCTCTGGGACTGCTCCGTCCTCGGCGAGCAGGGCAACGAGCGCAAGACCATCGACCATCCCGAGCTCGGCCTCATCGAGCTCGATTGCGACATCGTGACAGTGCAGGGAGCCGAGCTGCGGCTGATCGTCTTCACCGCCGAACCCAACACGACCGCCGCCGAGCAGCTGCAGCTGCTCAGCGTCATCGGCTTGCAGCGCCTCGGCACCGAGTGAACTGCAAGTGGGCCTCACGGCCGGCGTGGAGGCGGGGAAGGGCGCCACCCGAGCGAGCTCCGCGTCGTCAGGTGCCGGGTGACGGCCGGGTAAGGGGGCCGGCCACTTCACCCTCTTCCGGGTGTGCGGCTCGAGGGGCCCGACCGCCGAGCGGCCGGATGGGCGGCCAACCGGCCGCCGGATGCGGCGTCACCCCAGCAGGTGCGGCCATCGACACAAGAGGCCAGAATAAGCCGTGAGCACGTTCGAGGCGCGGACCCACGTTGCGAGCTTTGGTGGCCGTGGCGTCCGAGCCCGGACCGCTGCTGTTCATCGTGGACGAGCCCACTAGCTCGACCGAACCTCTTCGCGGGTCCTGGCACCGTGAGATCGAGTAGTCATGCATGGCCGCCGTGCCGCGGAGAACTCTCACCCGAAGAACCATTGCGCCGCTCGACAAGGCCACCGCCGGGATCCCGGACGGGGACGAGTGGGGCCGGCGGGTCCGAGCTCTTTCCGCCTGAGGTGACCCGTATGCCAGCGAAGACATTGTCGATCAGCGCATCGATGAACTTCGTCGTCACGGGGAGGGACGGCAGAAGGAGCCGGTGATAGCAGGCTCCCCAGAGCTGGTCAACGACCGCCTCCAGGTCGACGTCGGGCCGGATCTCTCCCCGCTGCTGCGCGAGTCCCAGCCGATCAACGGCCAGGTGGCGACGTCGCTTGACGTAGTGGGCCGAGAGGGCTTTGGCCAGGTCAGGGTCGCTCTGCGCAGCTCCGATGAGCTCTGCGACTACCTTGCCGTTGCGCCGCAGGTGCCGGACGAAGGCTCGCATCTGCGCGGCGATGTCTTGGCGGATGTTGCCCGTGTCGGGGAACGCCAAAGCTTCATCGAGCGCCTCGCCGTAGGCCTCGTAGGCAAGCACGCCCGGCGACGGCCACCACTTGTACAGGGTCATCTTGCTCGCTCCCGACAGGGCGGACACCTTGGCGAAGGTCACCCCCGACATGCCCTCGGCCAGCAGCAGCTCACCTGCAGCCCCGAGCGCCACGCGTCGGACCTCACCTGCGGGCCGACGGCCCCGTCCCGGCTCGAGCCGCTTGGCTCGAGGAACCCGTGCTCTATTGGTGGACACCTTGTCCACGATACCGGAGTAGGCGTACGCCACCCGGGACGCCGGAGGGCACCAGGGGCGTCGACGCGACGGGGCAGCTGGCGCGCAGACGGGTCGACGACACCCGCGTCGAGCTGGGCGCCGTCCTCGGGACCGGACCAGGCAGGGGACCGGGGACTCCCTGATTCGACCAGGGCCCTGCGCCGCGACGATCGTCCCCGGAACCCCCCGGTCGGAGCGGCCGGAGACCGGACGGCCGAGGAGCGCATGAGTCGAGACCCAGAGCTCGGGACCTTTGGACGGTTCGTCGAG
>JAKARG010000292.1 GCA_021819345.1 Actinomycetes bacterium
GGACCGCCTGATCCTTCTCCGCATCGCTGTAGCGACGCGTCGTCGGCTTTCCCGGCGACTGTTCTGTAGGCATGACTCCATCCTCGCTTCCAAGACATGGAGCCTCCAAGAAACCCAGGGGGGTTCACATCGACGTGCAGGAGTCTGTCCTGGTCGGCTGCCACGACACCGGCGGCGTCTTGGCCCGCATCAACCAGTTGATCGGCCGGTCCCGGGCCGCCGGGGTGCCGGTGGTGTTCGTCCAGCACGCCGACGAGGACGATCCCGACATGGCGGCCGGCTCACGGGGCTGGGAGCTGTCGGCAGCCCTGGAGCGCACCGACACCGACGTCGTGGTGGCCAAGACCTACCGCAGCGCCTTCGACGACACCCCGCTGGACGCCATCCTCTCCGAGGTCGGCGCTGAGCGGCTCGTGCTCGCCTGTGCCCACTCTGACTTCTGCGTGACCGCCACTGCCTTTGCTGCGCTCCACCACGGCTACGACGTGACCCTCGCCGCCGACGCCCATACCGCAACAGCCGCTCACCTCGACCGGGGCGTCATCCCGTCACCGCTGGTGGTGGACTTCGTCAACCAACGGCTCGCAACGCTGTCGGTGCCGGGCCGCTCCATCGACGTGATGCCAGCGGCAGCGGTCACCTTGTAGGAGGGCGGGGCAACCGGGGCTTCGCCGGCGAGCGACGGGCAACGCCCTCGCTCCGGTCGGCGACCTTCGAGGCGGCCCAGCCTGAGTCCGTCGACGAGAGCGCCGACACGGCAGGGTGATCGCGTTGCTCATCGGGCCGCCCCGCCGGCCGCACCCCCGGGACCTCGGGCTGGCTCTGCTCGCCCTTGGCGGCCGCCCAGCGCGCGGCGACGACATCGGGTCCATCGGTCTCGCAGTGCTCGTTGCGCTGCACCTGCCCAGCGGTGCCCGGTGACGAGCTGCCTTGTGGCACGCACCCACGTGGGATGTCCACCTCCCCGGCGGCCTCTCGCACGCGGTAGGCCAGCAGCACAGGCGCGTCTCGTCCAACAGGCGGGATGGCGGGAGCGGCCCGCAGTAGGTTCGAGGACGATGGTGGCAACCAGCAACCTGTTGGCCTTCGCGGCCGTGGCCCTGGTCCTCGTCGCCGTGCCCGGTCCGAGCGTCGCTTTCACCATCAGCCGAGCGCTCACCGCCGGGCGCCGCATCGCGCTGCTCAACGTGGCGGGCAGCACCATGGGCCTTGTCGCCCAAGTGGTGGCGGTGGCCTTCGGGCTCGGGACCGTGGTGGAACGCTCAGCGCAGGTCTTCACCCTGCTGAAGCTGGCGGGCGCCGCCTATCTCGTCTTCCTGGGCATCCAGGCCATCCGGCATCGGCACTCCTTCGCCCAGGCGGTCTCCTACCGGATAAGACCACTCTCACCGCTGCGAGCGGTGCGCGACGGAGCCGTGGTCGGGGTCACCAACCCGAAGACCATCGCAGTGTTCGTGATCGTCCTACCGCAGTTCACCGTCCCGGCCTCGGGGCATCTGGCAGCCCAGCTGATCATCCTCGGCCTGGTCTTCCCCCTCATCGCCCTGGTCCTCGACAGCATGTGGGCCTTGGCCGCAGGCACCGCCAGCCAGTGGCTCTCCCGCTCTCCTCGCCGACTCGCAGCTATCGGGGGCACCGGGGGTCTGGCGATGATCGGCCTGGGCGTCAGTCTCGCAGCGACCGGCCGCAGAGCCTGACTCCCCGCCGCCCACAGCCGGAGCCCATCACGGACGGGGTGAATGACCGGACTTGCAGGAAACGCCCCACGACCACGGCGAGGAACTGACGCCGACAGGCGCGTCCTCCGTGGTCCGCGCCCCTGGACAACAAGGTCGCACGGCAGCCAGCCCCCCCGAAGATCGCCCGGGTTCCATGGACCATCGGATGGTCGAGCGCCAAGCACAAGCGAGGGCTCCTGCCGCTGCGCCAGGGCGGGGCAGCCAGCGAGAGGCCCGGCAGCCCTCTCGCACTGCTCGGCTCTTCGCCGTCCCGCAGCGTGAGGATGCCACGGCTGCGAACTGGAAACGGCCGGCACTGAGCCGCCGATCCTCTACATCCAGCCAGGGGTGCGGCTGGCTGCCCCCTCGACCACTCGACCACTCGCAAAGCCCTCTCGGCCTCGTCATCGAGCCTCACCGAAATCGCCCTCGCCCTGCCCGAGCGTATCGCGATCTGTCCTACGCGACGCACAGAACCGCGGGCCGTAGACGCACACTCGAGCGACGTCGGACAGCGCGTATTCGGCGCTCGGCTCGCATGGCCGCGGCTGGAACGGACTGGCACGAGGGCGCAGATCGCTCGACCTCGGGTCGGCGTGAGATGCATCAACGATCGCTCAGATGTCCAGTTCGAGGCCGTCGTGCGCCTTACTAACCAACGTAGTGTCGTGGTGATAGCGGACTCGCTATCATGGCTGTTGTGAACTTCCCGGCGCTCGTCCGCGCTGTGCGTGCCAGCCTTGGCCTGACCCAGCGCGATCTGGCGGCCCGAGCTGGCGTGGCCCAACCGAGCATCGCCGCCTTCGAATCGGAGAGGCGGGATGTCACCACGTTCAACCTGGGCCGCATCGCCCGCGGTCTCGGCTACCAAGTGGCCCTGCTCCCTGCCGGCTACCTCACCGCCATCGAAGCAGCTGAGCGGGTCAGCGAGACCATCGAAACCCAGGGCGCGCCCCGAGCAGAGATCCATCTGCTCCAGCTCGCCGACGACTTGGCCGGCGCTGAGCCGGCCCTGCGCTGTGCGCTGGTCGCCGCCGCTCCCCCACTGACCGGGGACCGACGTTTCGACGCCTGGCTGGCTGGGCTGGTCGAATACCGCCTGAGCGAGCTCGGAGTGACCGCCCCCAGGTGGGTGAACGAACCTGAGCGTTTCAACCCTGCCGAATGGGTGGTCGGCGGGCTGTCCAGTCTTGCCGATGTGGTGCGTGACCGCACCCCCGAACCTCTGCGCCGGCGGGGGGTTCTGATAAGCGAAGACGACCTCGCAAGCGTCTGACGACCAAGAGCGCATGGCGAACCAAAACGACCGGGACCAGGGCTTCTTCGACAAAGACACGGTGATGGCCTTGATGTCGGAACTGGCCGAAGCGATGGCCGCCGACGGGATCGGTGCCAAGATCGTCATCGTCGGTGGCGGAGCGCTCTGTTTCGTCTACGACCGCCAGACCACCACCGACGTTGACGCTGCCATCTACCCCAAAGAGGCGATCGCCCCGTACGCGGCCGAGATCGCCCGCCGGCACGACCTGCGCCCGGACTGGCTCAACGATAAAGCCGTCGGGTTCTTCCCCCACGACGACCCTGTCACTATCCCCGTGATCGCTGTCGGCGACGTGACCGTTGAACGGGTGGACACCGATGTGCTCTTGGCAATGAAACTGCGCGCATGCCGGCCCCGCAAGGACCTCTTCGACCTGGCGATATTGCTGCGCCGTCACGACATCCGCTCGCTCGCAGAGGCCGAAGCCTGGCTAGACCTGGCTAGACCGGTTCTTCCCCGAAGACCAGGTCAAAGACCCGGCCGTCGTGGAAGCGGCGCTCAACGCCATAACACTGCCCACCAACCCGCCCACCAGCCTGGAGCCGGTCACCCTCCGGGAGACCATCGACCCTCCCTGCCGGCACTGGGTGGTAAGAGAAGACGGCCGCTGCATCCTTCCCACCGATCACCCCGGCGACCACACCACCGGACAACCGGGGATAAGGGACCCTACACAGAGATCCAACTAAGGATGCATAACGCTCCGGATGCTGCGCTTCGGGCTCCCGAAAGACGAGCGCGTAGTCGGCGATCCGCGCCCCTAGGAGTTCTTGTCGAGCCACCGAGCCAGCCGTAACCACGTGACTCCGTCGAGGTCAGGCGGGAGAAAGTCCTCCTCCGGCTTCGGCTCCTCCATACCGATGTAGACGAGATCGAAGGCGAGCTCGACGATCGAGCTGTCGCTAATGCGCTCCCGCGCCGAAAGCACGGAAGTCCGGTCGATGCGGATGCCCCTAACCCCCCGGCCACCGGGGTCAGAGTGGATGATCTCAACCACGTTTGGAGAAACTGCTCTGACCGAATACAACTCGGCCGTCCTGGGCCTCGCCCCGGACTGGGACTGGATCGCTGCCGAGAGTTGCGTCGCCCAGTCGGACTGTTCGGTCATAGGACCACACTAGAGGTGGCGCGGAACGCCAGCGCATCCGATTACGGCACCGGCCCCACGACCCGCCCGTGATTCGGCGCTCTGCACCCCTCCGCGCCGAGGTCGGCCGCCGGCCAGCCCGCACAGAACAACGCCCGGGTCCGATCGGACGTCGGCATGGCCGAGCCCAAGGACATCGGCAGGCGCGATAGCTGTCGATCTGCATCCGGTGGACGGTTGGGGTACCCGCGCAACCGCTGGTCCAGATGATCGGCTCGGTCGTCATCCCCCCATGCGGTGGGTTGATGGCTTGGGGAGCGGCTCCGCCGGCTGGCTTGGGACCACGCGGCTCCCAGACGTCGGGTCCGCCGTCGTCAGGCTCGTCGCCCTCCAAGCCGTCGGGTAGTCCCAGAAACGCCTCACACTCGAGGATGCTCCGTGCGCGCTCGAGCATGCGCTGCTCGCCGGCCGAGAGGCCCTTGTCTCTGGCTCGTGCCTCGAGCCGGTGCGCTACGAGAGCGACCTTGACGAGCTC
>JAKARG010000293.1 GCA_021819345.1 Actinomycetes bacterium
CTCCAACAGGCCGACGAGGACCTTCAAGGAGCGGGCGAAGCGGTCGACGCGGTAGACGAGGAGGATGTCGTAGCGCCCGAGGCGGGCGTCGCGCAGCGCCTGGTCCAACGCGGGCCGCTCGGCGTAGGCGCCGGAGAACTGGTCGGTGTAGGTCTTGGCGTGTTCCCAGTCGGGCTGGCTGGCGATGAACGCGCCGAGGCGGGTCTCCTGGGCGCCGAGGGAGAACGGCTGGTGCTCCTCGTCGGTGGAGATGCGCAGGTAGCAGGCGACCCGGGTGACCCCGCCCACGGCCCCCAAGGTGGCAGCCGGGGGCGTCCCTTGGTTTCGGCGTCTGGTGGTGGTCATGGGCTGCTCCGTTCCTCCCGGCCGCTCCGGTCGGCGAGAGGAGACCTCGACGCTCCGGCCATGTCAAGGCGCCGGCCGGGCCGATCCGCCCTCGCCTGCCCGGCGTTGCTCGGCTTCGGCGAGCAGGCCGGCCAATGCCTCGACGGCGCGCTCTTCTTGCTCGGGGGTCATCGGGACACGGGTCGGCGGGAGGAGTCGGAGCGCGCCGGCCGGGTGGCGCCGTTGTGATCTCGGGGCGGCGCTGGCGTCGCCGGTCACCTGCCGGGCGGCTTGCGCCACGCGACCAGGTCCTCGTGGGCCGTGACGAGCCGGGGGACGCCGCGGGCGCGGGCTTTTCGGACCTGTTCGAGGGCGAAGAACGACGCCCGGGGGACGAGGGCGTCGTCGCGAAGCCCGCAGAGGAGGGCGACGTTTCTCTCGTAGAGGACGAGGCCGGCCTCCTCGCCGACCCGGCCGAGCGCGCCGGGGAGGTCGACGAGCCGGCCCTGGCGCCACCACGGCCGCACCGTCATTGCCACGTAGCCGCCCGGGCGGAGCAGGATGCCGACGCCGGCGAGCATCACCCTCATGGCGTCGAGCAGGCCGGCGAGGCCGACGTGGGCGAGGTTGGCAGGGTCGTTGGAGTAGCGGTCGTGGCTCTTTCGCACCCCGCCCCCGGGGACGGCCGTGACTTTGCCGTGGAGGGACGGCCCATACGGCGGGCTGGTGAGCACGAGGGCGACCAGGCCGCGCACGGCGGGGTCGACGAGGCCGACGACGTGGCGGCCGTCGCCGCAGAGGACCTCGCCGTGGCCGGTGGCGCCCTGGGAGCGGGCGTGGGCCAGGTTGCCTCGTGCGAGGTCGGCCCAGGGCTGTTCGTACTCGACGCCGATGGCGTCACGTCCGAGGTGGACGGCTTCGACGAGGGTGGTGCCGATCCCGCACATCGGGTCGAGGACGAGGTCGCCGGGGCCGGTGTAGGTGGCGATGGCCCGGCGGGCGATGGCGGGGAGCATCCGGGCGGGGTGGGTGCCCGACAGCTCCACGTAGCGTCCGGCGCGCTGGGCGCGGGCGGGCTGCTGGGCGGTCGGCCAGACCGAGAGCGCAAGGTCAGTTGGCACGGGGGTCCTCCTTCGTGGTCGAAGCGAGCTGGGCGGGGCCGGCCGAGAACACGCAGAGGTCCTCGTGGACGACGAGGTGGGCCGCCTCGCCGCGGGCGGCGGCCTTTTGGGTCTGGGTGCGCTGCCAGAACGAGGGGCGGGCGACGAGGTCGTCGCCGCGGATGGCGGCGTGCAGGGCGACGACGTGTTGGAGGTAGGTGAACCCGGCCGCCTCGGCGAGGGCGACGGTCAGCCCGGCGAGGTCGAGGGTGCGGCCCTTGCGCCGGGTGTTCTTGGTGACGACGGCGAGGATGCCCCCCGGGCGCAGCACCGCGAGGCAGGCGGCGTAGATGGCGGCCATGGCCTGCTCGTAGGCGGCGCCGCGGGCGTGGCCGAGGTTGGCCTTGTCCGCCGAGTAGTTGCGCTCGCCGGTGGCGCACAGGTTGTGGCCCGCCCCCCAGTTGGTGGTGTCGAGGTTGCCGACGTCGCAGGCGTACGGCGGTGAGGTGCAGACGAGGTCGACCCGGCCGGCGTCGGGGCCGAGCAGCTCGGCGAGCTTGGTGGCATCCCCCCGGCGGACCTCGACGAGCCGGCGGGCGTCGGGCCCGAGGACGTGCTCGGCGTTGTCCCGGGCGAGCTCCGCCCAGCGGGCCTCGAGCTCGACGCCGACGGCCCGGCGTCCGGCGAGGGCGGCCTCGACGAGGGTGGTGCCGGTGCCGGCCATCGGGTCGACCACCAGCTGGCCGGGGCGGGAGTACTCGGCGACGATGCGGCGGGCGAGGTCGGGGAGCATCTTGCCGGGGTGGGCCGTGCAGGCGGGCAGGTAGCGGCCGGCCCGCTGGTACTGGGCGCTTCGCTGGCCGACCGGCCAGACGGCGAGCGGCACCGAACGGGTCTCGTGCCGGCGGGAAGGCTGCGCAGCGGTGGGGGTGCGGGGGGTAGTGGTCGTGGCCATGGGCGGCCCACGGCCGGGGAAGGCGTGCCACCCCCCAAATAGGGGTCGAGGGCCCGAATCCGGACACCACTTTTTCCCCGGGATCGCCTTGAGGTTCCCGCCGAGGTGGAGGTAGCTCCTCCAGACCCAAGCGACACCGAGCAAAAGGAGCAGGTCATGAGCACCGCCACCGCCACCACGCACACCCCCGCCGAGGCGCTCGCCGAGGCGCTCGCCGCGCATCCGGGGTCCACCGCAGCCGAGCTGGCCGAGGTGGCCGGGATCGGCCGGTCGACCGCAGCCAAAGCCCTGGCCGCCATGGAGCACGAGGGCACCGCCCGACGGGGCGACGGTGGCCGCGACGGTGGACGGCGGCTGCCCGACCGTTGGCACCCCGCCGACGACGGCACCGCCGTCCCTGACGTCGCCGCCGTCGAGGACGGCGAGGAGACGCCAACCGTCGAGCCGGCCAGCGAGACGGCCCGAGCGTCGGGGCACGGCGAGGGCCAGCCCGTCGACGCAGCAGCGGTCCGCCTGGGCAAGGGCGAGCTGCGTTCCCTCGTGCTCGACTACCTGGCCGACCACGCCGGCCCCGAGGGACTGGGGCCGACGGCGGTCGCCAAGGGCCTCGGGGGAAAGTCATCGGGGGCGGTCGGCAACGCCCTGGCCCGCCTCGAAGCAGACGGCCGGGTCCGGCTCGTGAAGGGCTCCCCCCGCCGCTACGTCACGGCCGGGTGAACCAGACAAGCTGGCGTTGCGGGCGGCTGCTGCACGGCTGGAACAGCCCTACTGCACACGTGCAGTAGCCGCCCCGGGACCCACCCGGCGAGGCGGGCCGGGAGAAATTCTTGGCCGGCCCCTCAACAGCCTCCCGGGGGTGCCCCGGGCCGGTGGCCGCGGGCCGTGCCGTAGCTCCCACCTGCCCTGTCGCGCCTCGACCGGGGGCGTGCCCGCCGTGCTGATACACGCGTGCAGTAGCGACCTCGCCGGGTCGTGGGGGCGGATCTGTAGCAAACGTGCAGTAGCGCCTCGGGCGCGATGGCGGCTCCACCGAGCAAGGGAGCCGCCATGTCCCGTCCGTCCCACGCCATGCCCCAGGGCCCGTTCGACACCTTGGAGGACGCGTTCGAGGTGCTGTGCGCCGAGCCACGACCGCTCGGGTTGGAGGCCGGTGTGGTGGGTGGCCTGCCCGCCCGGCCGCTGCCGCTCACCGAGCTGCGGGCGGTGCTGTTGCACCCCTCGACCGGCTACCGGGTCCGCAACCAGGCGATCGCCGTCTTGTTGGACCGGGCCCGGTCGGAGGGCGGCCGGTGGACGGTCGGGTTGGCCGGGGTGCTGGTCTTCGGGCTGCGCCGGGCCACCTCGGGGCTGTGCGAGGTGTGCCCGCACAAGGCGGCCGACATCGAGGCCGAGGCCCTGGCCGGCCTCCTGGAGGGGATCGCCAAGACCGACCCCGCCCGCAACCGGTTGGCGGCCCGGCTGATCTGGCTGGCCCGCAACCGGGCCAAGGCGCTTGTCGCCAAGGAGCTGGCCGAGGTGGGCCGCCCCGGACGCCACCTCACCTCGGAGGTCCCCGCCCGCCCCTACGGCCATCCCGACCTGGTGCTCATCGAGGCGGTGGCCGAGGGGGTGATCGAGGCCGCCGACGCGGCGCTCATCGGCGACACCCGCCTCGGCGGTATGAGCCTGGCCGAGGCCGCCTCGCGCCTCGGGATGGCCACCGAGTCGGTTCGTCACCGCCGCCGCCGGGCCGAGGCTCGGGTGGTCGCCTGGCTCGGCGGGCCGCCAATGCCCCGCGCCGGGGCACCCGCGGAGGGCCTCGGGGAGGCGGCGGAAAGTTCTTCAAGTTCTGCTGTCCGGTTTCGGGCCTCGACCCCTTATTTGGGCGGTGAGGGTCGGCCCCGCATCGAGCGGGCCAACGACCGGCGGCCGGCGGCGTGCCAACCGCCAACCGACACCAGGAGGTGAGCAGTGCCCTTTCCGGTTCCCCCGCCCGAGCGGGGCCGGCCTCGCCCACCACGCCCGCACCCCGTCCTCGAGGAGGCTGCCACGCCCACGCACACCCCATCCCCCCGACCGTCCCAATTCCAGCGATGGGCCCGGCTCCCTTGGCTCCCGGCGCTGGCCCGCCGGCTCCCGGCCGTGGTCCTGCCCGCCGTTGCGGTGAGCGTGGTGCTGGTGGTGGCGATCGCCCCGCCGGCGTTCGCCGCGACGGGGAGCGCAGCGACCAGCCTCACCTCGGTCATCGACAACCTGCGTAACTTGCTGGTCGGCATCCTGACCGGGGTCGCC
>JAKARG010000294.1 GCA_021819345.1 Actinomycetes bacterium
GCTGCAAGCACGGCGAGCACCCGGGAGCGCCGGCTCCGTCGCGCCCTGCGCCGCCCCGGGCGCCCGGAGGCCCGCAGGCCCGCGTCGGGCCCGCCCGGGTCCGAGCGGGCCTCCCTGGTGCCCACCGGGCCGGGGCCGCTCACCCCTGCGCCCCCGCCCGAGAGTCGATCCAGGACTGGAGGATCACCGCGGCGGCCGACGCGTCGACCAGTCGCCGCTGCTCGCGGGCGCGCCGGCCCGAGGCGGACAGGGCTGCCGCCGCCACCACCGTGCTCAGCCGCTCGTCGGCGGTCTCCACCGGCACCCCGAGCACCTCGGCGAGCTCGGCGACCTCGACGAGCGCCGCCCTCGCCGCCGGGCCGAGGCCCCCCGACAGCGATCGCGGCAGGCCGACGACCACCCCGACGGCCTCGTGCTCGGCGACCAGGCGGATGAGCGCCCCCCGGTGCACGCCGGGGTCCGCAGCCCGCTCGATCGCACCGATCGGGGTTGCGACCCGCCGCTGCGAGTCGCAGACCGCCACCCCGACCCGGCGGGTGCCGAGGTCCACGCCGAGGACCCGCCCGCTCGGGCCGATCGCGGCCCGAGGCTCGACCCCCGAGGTGCCCCGGGCGACCTGCGCGGCGGGCGCGTCGGCGGGCTCGGGGCGACCGGCGCCCACCGGGGGCTCCGGGCCGGGGCCGGGCGGGGCCGACGGGCGCTCCTCGCTCAAGACGGGGTCGTCCCGGCGAGGCGCTCCCTCACCGAGTCGAGGGCCCGGTCGAGGGCGGCCACGTCCCTCCCGCCGGCCTGGGCGATCTCGGGGTTCCTGCCGCCCCCTCCCCCGCCGACCAGGCGAGCGGCGCCGGCGACCAGCTCCGGGGCAGCCAGCGCCTCCCCGGGGGCCACCGCGGCGACGAGGGCCACCCGGGAGCCGTCGGGGGTGCCGCCGAGCACCACGCTGCGCACCCCGTCGGCCGAGCGCAGCGCGACGGCGAGGTCGCGCAGCTCCTCGGGGGAGAGCCCGTCGCGGCGGGCGACCACCACGCCGGCGGCCGCCGACCCAGCGAGCTGGCGGGCCTCGCCGGCGAGGGCGGCCTGGCGGGCCGAGCGGGCCGCCGCCTCCGCCTCGCGCAGCTCGGCGAGCCGGCGCTCGAGCGCGGGGACGACCTCTTCGGGGGTGGTGCGCAGCAGCTCGGCGCTCGCCCGCAGCCGGGCCTCCGCGGCACGCAGGCGCTCCAGGGTGGCGAGCCCGGTGGTGGCCTCCACCCGGCGCAGGTTGGAGCCGATCGAGCCCTCCGAGAGGATCTCGAACGGGCCGATCTGGCCGAGGCGATCCACGTGGGTGCCCCCGCACAGCTCGACCGAGCGCGACCCGGCGTGAAGCACCCGCACCCGTTCGCCGTACTTCTCGTCGAAGAAGGCGATGGCACCCGAGGCGTCCGCCTCGGCCTTGGTCATCTCGGCGACCACCACCTCCTCGTCGGCGAGCACCTGGGCGTTGACCAGGTCCTCGACCCTGGCGAGCTCCTCGGGCGACATCGGGGAGTAGTGGCTGAAGTCGAAGCGCAGCCGGTCGGGGGCGACGAGGGAGCCGTGCTGGCGCACGTGGGAGCCGAGCACCTCGCGAAGCGCCCAGTGCAACAGGTGGGTGCCGGTGTGGTTGCGCCGGATGCGCTCGCGCCGGGCCGAGTCGACCGTCGCGGTGGCCACCTGGCCGGGGTGCAGCTCGCCGGCGTCGAGCACCGCCCGGTGCCGGGTCAGCTCGGGCAGGGCGCGGGTGGTGTCGAGCACCCGGGCGACCCCGGTGTCGGTCTCGATCGTCCCCGTGTCGCCCACCTGCCCGCCGCCCTCGGCGTAGAAGGGGGTCAGGTCCAAGAAGACCTCCACCTCTCCCGAGCCGTCGCCGGCCGGGAGGACCTCGAGCACCCTCGCGGTGGCGGTGGTCGAGTGGTAGCCGACGAAGCGGGTGGGCCCGGTCGCTCCGAGCAGCTCCCGGTAGGCCTCTGCGGCGCCCGAGCCGGGTGTGGCGGGGCCTTTCCCCTTCTCCCTCGAGCGCTGCTGCTGGCCGGCGAGGGCGCGCGCGAAGCCCTCCTCGTCGAGCTCCCGGCCCTGCTCCGCGGCGATCTCCCGGGTGAGCTCGATCGGGAAGCCGAAGGTGTCGTGCAGGCGGAAGGCCACCTCGCCCGCCAGGGGCTCCCCGCCGGCCAGCTCGGCGTCGAGGATCGACATCCCGGCTCGAAGCGTCGCCCGGAAGCGCTCCTCCTCCCGGCCGACGACCCCGGCGACGTAGTCGACGCCCCGGGCGAGCTCGGGAGCCGCCTCGGCCATCACCTCGGCGACCGAGCGAACGAGGCCGGGGGTGACCGGGGTCTCCACCCCGAGTTGGTGGGCGAAGCGCACCGCCCGGCGGATCAACCGCCGCAGCACGTAGCCGCGGTCCTCGTTGGTGGGAAAGACCCCGTCGGAGACGAGGAACGCCATCGAGCGGGCATGGTCGGCGAGGATCCGCAGGGCGACGTCGGCGGCCTCGTCGTCTCCGTAGCGGCGCCCGGTGAGGGCCTCCGCAGCCCCGATCACCGGGCGGATCACGTCGGTCTCCCAGATCGAGCGGACGTCCTGGAGCAGGATCAGCAGGCGCTCCATGCCGGCGCCGGTGTCGACACAGGGCGCCGGCAGCGGGTCGAGGGTGCCGTCGGCGCGCCGGTCGAACTGCATGAACACGAGGTTCCAGACCTCGCAGAAGCGCTCCTCCCCCCCTCCCGCCGGGCCACCGTCGGCACCCCAGGTCGGCCCCCGGTCGTAGTAGATCTCCGAGCACGGCCCGCAGGGGCCGGTGTCGCCCATCTCCCAGAAGTTCTCCTCCGGCCAGGGCGTGCCCGGGCCCATCCGCTGGACCCGATCGGCGGGCACCCCGACGGCGCCGCGCCAGATGTCCGCGGCCTCGTCGTCGCTCGTGTGCACCGTCACCCAGAGCCGCTCGGGGTCCAGGCCGAGCCGCCCGGTGAGCAGCTCCCAGGCGAAGGGGATGGCGTCGGCCTTGAAGTAGTCGCCGAAGCTGAAGTTGCCGAGCATCTCGAAGAAGGTGGCGTGGCGGGTGGTGCGCCCCACGTTGTCGATGTCGTCGTGCTTGCCGCGGATGCGCACGCAGCGCTGCACCGAGGTGGCCCGGCGGTAGGGGGGGACCGCCTCGCCGAGGAAGTAGGGGATGAACTGGTTCATCCCGGCGTTGGTGAAAAGTGGAGCCCTCGGGTGCAGCGGGATCAAGCCTGCGGAGGCGACCGCGCTGTGGCCGTGCTCGACGAAGAAGCCGGTGAAGGCGGCGCGCAGACCGTTGGCGTCCATGGGTGCAGGAGACTATCGAGGCCCACCGACAGGAGGGTCACCGCGGCGCCCGCCGGGCGGGGGCTCGGCGGCGTGGCGCTCGAGCGGGGCGTCGGTAGCGCGGCGCCCGGCCGGGGCGTCGCCAGGGCGGCCGACCGGGGCGTCGCCGGGACGGCCACCGACCACCCGCAGCCGCGGCCGAGCGGCCTGGCGGGAGCGGCCCCGCCCGCCCCCGGGGTCGTTGCCCACCGCCGGCTCCCGGTGCTCCTGGTGCTCCCGGTGCTCCTGGGTCGCTCGACCCTCGCCCCGTCCTCCGGACCCGCCGGAATGCTCGGCGGGGGGGGTGGGAGTCCCGGGGCTCGCTCCGCGTGGCGGCGGGGCGAGGTGGAGCTGGACGCGAAGCTCGGCCTCTCGCTCGCTCATCGCCGCCCGGCCGTCGTCGATGGCCTCGCGCAGGTCGCTCCCCGCAGCCCGGAGCCGAGCGGCCACATCGGAGCGCAGCTGGGCCGGCAGGTAGCGCTCGACCCGCCGGCGCAGGCGCCGCCCCGCCCAGATCGTCCCGCCGGCTCCGGCGAGCATCCCGAAGCCCATCCAACGCAGCCGGCCGCTCAACTGCCCGGACCGCCCCGTCCCCGGAGCCGCCGGCCGGCGCTGGCCGCCCCGCTGCCGAGCGCCACCGCCTTGATCACCGGCGCCGACATCGCCACCGAGGCGATCCGCGACGCCGAGCCGACCAGCTCGCTGATCGACTCCGCGGAGCCGACCAGGGCGTCGGCCCGGGCCAGCTGCTCGGCCGCGGCGGCCCGGGCAGCCTCGGCCTCGGCGCGAGCTGCCTCGAGCTGGCCGCGCAGCTCGAGCGCGGCCCGCCTCAGCTCGCCGGCCGAGCGCAGCATCCAAGCGACGGCGACGCCGAGCGCGACGACCACGAGCGTCGCCACCACGCTGACCCCGACGACCACCGTCTCGGAGGCCAGCACCGTCTCGGAGGCGACCACGGTGGGCAGCAGCGTGGCCATCGCCGCGCGAGGCTACTCCCCGACCGGTCCGTCATCGGGTGCCGGGGTGCCCGGGGGCGCAGTACCCGCCGGCGGGGAATCGGGACCGGCGGGCCTGGCATCGGCGCCCGCGAGCGGTGCCGGGGTGCCCGGGGGACGCCAGGTCGCCTCCCGACCGTGGGCCGAGGGCTCGTAGTAGCGCCGACCCTCCAGGTGCTCGGGCCGGTAGGCCTGCTCGACCCACCCCGAGGGCTCGTCGTGGGGATAGCGGTACCCGGACCCGTGGCCGAGCCGGGCCGCCCCCTGGTAGTGATCGG